>JAGCBE010000472.1 GCA_017652345.1 Methanobrevibacter sp. | reverse complement strand
CTCATGTATCTCATTTTAAGCAAGTCTTAGCATCAGTAAGTGTAACTACACATCAATTAGTTTCAGTAAAGTCTATATTGTTTCAATTAAAGGCAGCAGCACAAATACTTGGTCATGTAGGTCATGTGCAACCTGTATCTCATTTATCTCATTTCAAACAAACCTTTGCACAGCTTAAAGTTACTACATTCCCATCTTCTTCTGTAAAGTCTATATCATCTCCATTCCAATCTGCATTAACTATTGCAGGTCAAGTTTGTCATGTGTCTCATTTATCTCCTTTAGGAATAGTGAAACATAATACAGCAGCACTTGTAGTTCAACAGTTAGTTACACAAGCAGATGTTCAAGCAGCTCAAGTAGTTGTTCCTCAAACACTTACTGTTGCTGCAGTTCATGTATCTCACTTCTCTCACTTCAGATTAGAATATTGAGCTTTCTTAATCTTGTTTCAATCTTCACTATCAGAAAATAAGATATAATCATCTTGTGCCATAGTTAGCTTTTCTTCAAAGTCTATTGGAAATATTTGTGCCATTTTCGTATGTATAATAAACTAAATAGATGGTCTTGTTTTCCAAAAAGTAGCAGGTATTAGCTTTCAACTATCTGCTAAAATATATATTATTTCATCATCTTCATCTGCCACCTCAGTATAAGCATCTTGTAGTGGTGTCATATATGTTATAGGTCTTACCCTTATGTCCCAACTTGTATCTGGCTGTGTTCTTTGTCACCAATTAGTAGTTGGTTTTGTTCTTTCACTCCAAGTAGTAGGCATATAAAGTTGGTATCATATAAATCTTTTGTATTATATTCGAGAATTTCAAAAAGCAATAAAAAAAGCCTAATTAAAAGTCAGGCTTTTCTTGACTATGTTTTTTTATTTCTTCTTCTCTTCTTCTCTCAATCTTTCAGAAAATCGTTTTTCTATTTTTATCTCTTTTAGTTCTCCCTTCTCCTTTAGTTCTTCTATCTCAGCATTTTTCCTTATTCTTTTCTCTTCTTTCTTCTGTGCTTTATGTCATAGGTAAAAACCATAGAGAAAGAATATTCCATAAATAATTCCTACTGCCAAAACAATTCCTAACGCTATTGATAACACCATAACAAAAAAGATAGAGAATAAATCTCTATCTTTCTATTTATTTTTCTCCTCTATTCAAGGTCTGAATTTCTTATCACATTACCCGCAACAACTCCTGCATTTGTTGTTAAGTTTCAAGCCTGAGCCAATACATCGCTTCCAATACTGCTTCATAAGTCTGATGATATATTTGACATTGCAGTAGTCCATGCACTTGGGTTATTTGCTTTATCAACTAACTTAAACAAGTTGTTAATCTGAGTATTAGGGTTGTTAAGATATTTATTGTAAGCATCTATTGATTTCATAGTGATGGACTTGAACAATGATGTTGGGTTTTGAGTTAATAATCATTCTACAAGTTTTTCTCATGCCAAAGCATCAATAACCTGACTTGATATTCCTTTTGTGTTTTTTCTCATTTCTCTCAAAGCACTCTTAGAAACTTCATCTTCAATTGTTTTAATCTTACCATAAAGCTGTTTCCAATATTTGTATGTTTCAGAAGCTTTAGAACCATTCTTTATAGATGCGTTTAATACATCATCTATTGAGTCATCTATTGCATCCTTTACTCATCTATTCATCTGTGCTATAACTATATTTCTACTTGTGTCATTAGCATAAGCTCATGGGTTTTTAAAGTATGCATCTAAGATTTTATTATAATTCTGAGTTAACTTTTGAGCATCTTCTATAGATATTCTACCTAAGTCATCTGAATATTCGAGAAGTTGATTTTTGTAAGATTCAATAACATTCTTTAATCATGGATTGGCTATGTTAGATGCAGCATCATCTGCCAAATCATCTAATTGATTAAATACTTTATTCAAATCTACTCTTGCTCATGCATCTCAGGCTTCTTTTGCTATTTGATTATATGTATCGTATATATGCTTTTTCATATTACCCAATGCTTCTCTTGTTTGGTTTAGATTAGTAGGAAGTTCTCATTTTACTACATTTCAAGCATCATCTGTATATTGTAATATGTCTTTATGTTTAGACATATAATCTGTTATATCTAATGCATCATCCATGAATTTATCATATGCAACTTGATTTTGCTTTCATTTAACAGTTGGTCTTATAGCTTTATCTACATATTGTTCAGCTTCTTTCCTAATATTTTGAGCTTGGTTTTTAGGTAGGTTAGCAAGTCTATTAGATAACCATCCTCATAAAGCACCTCCTCAAACTCACATAATCATTTGCATAGGAGTAACATCAAGATTTCATTGACTTCCATATTGAGTAAGAAGTGTATCTATTCCTCATTCTACAGCACCAATTCACGCAGCTCATAATGCACTACTTCATGCAATAGTAGGAGCAACGGCAGCTCAAATAGGAGCAGTTAATGCTATTCAAGTGGCGATATCTCATACTGTTTCTCCTGCTTTAGCCCATCAGTTATTTGCTCTATATTCGCTTCATAGAAGTGGAGTTCTTATGTCTGTTTGTTCTCTTCAATTAAATGCAGTTCATTCTTCTAATTCTTTTTGCCTTTGTGCAGCATAAGCTCTTACCTCATCTTCTCAGAACATTTCTATAGCTTTATCTTGCACCCATTTCTCTAATTTACTTCAACTTAATTGTTCAGCTCACCATTTTCATAATCTATCCATCCATTGTCAGATTATATTATAACCCCATTTTCATGGAGATTGAGCCACTCCTACTCAGAAATCTGCAGCCTTTTGCCATCATGTTTCTTTTTTGAGTCATCCTTTGTATAGTAGTGTGTCATCTCCATTGTTCATATAATTAGCTAATAGCTTATCTCAGTCAGGAATTGATTTTATTCGAGCATTGAATACTGCTGCATCAGGAGCATCTTCTCTAAGTCCCTCTTTTTCTTTTACCATTTGAGTTAATGTTTCTACAGAAAGATTTTTTTCAGCTATTTTTCTTTCAGACTCATCCTTTATCTGTGATACATCATAACTCTTCTGATTTATAACTTCATTTCTTTGTGATTTCTTCTTTTCATTTTCTACTTGCGGTAGAATTTGTCTATAAAACTCATCCATAACTTCTTGTTTCTTATTCCCTGTTAATCAAAGAGCCGCTACTTTTCTTTCTAATTTCTCATAATTTTCTTTATTGAATCATGGGTATCTTGGGTTATATGTATCATCCTCTTGCTTTTTTTGATTTGTAGGAGATGTAAAACCACCACTCATGAAATTACCAAATTGATTGCCATTAAAAGCTCATGTTTGGAATTGTGATGTATTAAATGCCATATTTTCTTATATTAAATATATAAAATTTATCACTTTATTAATTATCCTCCCATTCTATAGTGTATTCTCATACAGTATATGTAGGTCATTGTGTATGCCTCCATTCTTCAAAGTAGTCTATATTTTCAGGAGTTGGAGTAGCTCCAGCTGAACTTTTAGTTATCATATTAGCACTTAATGGAATAAAATCTGCTCTACTAACTCCTCAATTAAGAAACCATTGTCATACTGTAGAATTCACATTGTTTAATATCTTATTCATACTATATTCAGAACTTTCTCAGATAGCAGGGAAGAAGAATTCATAAGCACTTTCTCGCTCTTCTGCATTGATTGCAGCTCCTGACTCTTTTCTCAATTTTATTTCACATAGTCTCTGTAATTGATTTAATGCCATCCTTTGATTATCTGTTAATTTTTTATTGTACATATATGTAAATACATCACTCTTAACTGAACTCTTATCCCTCTTCTTATATGCATCTTTTATTATCTCTTGCAAATCACTATCATCAACTAATTCTTGTAAAGAACCATCATTCAACATAGAATATGCCTGAGAATAAAAGTTAAATGCCTGATTTAATGAATCAGATTTACTATTAGTAGAAGCGTTGGCTAATGCTGTTTCATATGTGTCAGCCATAGGGTTGTTATAGGGAGCATAAAGAGCTTCATTAGCTGTTACTTTATTGTTAGCCTTGTCCTGTTGATAAGCTCTAACTTCTGCTTTAAATACATCCCATCCTCATTTATTCTCTATGTATTTTTCTGATGGTGCAGTTCCTTTCAAATATTTATCATATACTCATATATCTTCTGTAGAATATAATGGGCTAGAATTCATCGCATTTTGCCATTCAGATGTTGGTGATATTGTAGTTTCTACTTCTCTAAAGTTACCGTGTATTCTTGGGTCGTAAGTTCCTCTTACAATATCTAATTTATAAGTTGACTCTCACCAACATTCTTTACCTGCCTGTCCATTTGTATCAAATACTGTTATAGTTCAGTTGTTTAAATCTATACTTTTTATTACTCATACATGACCTGCAGGAGTTCAATCTTGTAATTTAGCACCTGTATCTAATACAACAAAGTCTCATTTATTAAGTTTGCTAAAATCATAATTAGTATATTCTGAATATTTGTTATCACATACTTTTATCTTATCTGATAAACTGTTTCAGAATATTTTATCAGCTCATGCTCCTGATAAAATATCATTTGCTCATGCTCCACATTGTCATCATCGAGAACCGAGTTGTACAGCATTTTCCAAATTAGCCACATAGCTGTCCCAACTATTGTTTGAGATGTCCCATACATCTTCAAAGCTTTTAATCTGAGAGCTTCTATTAGAATTGCTTATTGAATTAGGAGTAGTATTTAATAATTCATATCATATATAATTACCTGCAGCATCATAACTTATCACGGCTGACTTTCAGTTTATAGTACCTAAAGTTTGCTTTCAGTTATATGTAGCCTTATACATTAGTTTATATTCAGGTTTACTTTGTATTTGTTTATTTAATATAGTTAATTGCTCTCATAAACTACTTCCATTTTTTATAGCAGTTTGAATATCTTGAGCTATTTCTGTGCTACTTCTAATTGTTGGTATACCTGCATAGTT
>JAGCBE010000063.1 GCA_017652345.1 Methanobrevibacter sp. | reverse complement strand
CAATTTGGTGAATTGTGTCTGATTTTAGCACAATTTGGTAAAGTTTCTGACAACATTATACACATGTGCAACACATAAGTTGTGCATACAATTAAAACAATTGAAGCTAATCTTGCATACACTGATGAAGGATATCCGTCATATTGCAAGCGTATTTAAGCCATGTGTAGGCCACAATATATTGTATACATTGTATATTTGCTGTAATTTCGCTGTCTCTTATAAAGAAATAGCTGCTAACGTGGCAGTGTTAGCAGCTATTAAGAAATTATTTAGATAATGAGTTTGGGTGGGTTATCTGGTTAAATTATATTAGATTTTTGCATATGATAAAATCCTTCTTTGTGTATAAATCGAATCAAAAAACATGTTTCCAGCTATATATTCATATCTAAGCTTATCAGCGAACATATACTTATATAGCATAGCTTCCTGATCATTATCCATATCATAATCTATAAGGCCCTTCCAGCAAGCTAATTTATAATATAGCTTACCATTAGCAAGCTGAATTAATGTATACCTCTTATCCAGCGTTAAAAGGCCTTTAGAGCCCTTTAAATTCATGTTAGGTACAATTAATGCCATATTATCATTAAACTTGTTATTAAGGGCCATATCGTTAAATTTGCGGTTCTTAGATAGACGATATAAAAGCGTTTTGCTTTTTGCTTCTGTATAGTCAGCATTTTCTAGAAACTCAATCCAGATATCATCATCTGTATAAGTTTTAATATCATTAAGCTGCATATGCTCCACAATACCAGATAGTCCAAAATCTTCTAATATCTCTGAATATAGGCAATTAGTGTTAGATAAAAATATAACTCTTACTGGTGGCTGGCCTTTTAGCTCCCTATTTCTAGCAATTGATTCATACATATTAAGCCATAAACTGCCTTGACCTTTTCTAATAATAGTTCCTTCTTCTGGCATCATTTCATCAAATACAATAGTATCTACATCAGAATAATCTAAACCTCTTGCATTATGGAAAGTACTTAAGGCCATAAGATAACCTAGAATCATTTCATCTTCAGCGCCTTGATTGTGAACAAAACAGTAATTACCATCAATTTTAACAATTTTGTTAACTCCTACTTCAGGATGATCTGCTTCTATTGGAGCTGTAAAACCTTTAGCAGCTAACTTTTTAATAATAGTTTCTGTATCTCTAAGCCAGATAAATTTATGCTTTGAATTATCAGCTATAGCATTTTCTAGCCTATGCCAAACTATTGAATAAGTTTTGCCAGGTCCTCGATTTCCAAATATAAGATTTACATTATGCAGTAAATCATCTGTTATATTTAAAAATAGGCCATTTCTAGGGATATCCATATTAAAACCTCCTTAGATCTACAAAATGGATGCTTAAGGCTTCATAAGCATGAAGTGCACATAATCTAGCTGGATAAAATCCACCATTATATGGATATACTGTAATAATTGCATGATCATAGAAATTAAGGCAGCCCTTACACTGACATAAACCTATATATTTTTTATATTTCTTTAAAATCATAATTATCACCTTCACCAGCATCTAAAGCATGTTTATATTTAACAACATTTTCTGCAACATTTAATGTAAATGCAGCTTGTTTATGTGCTAAATCATGAGCAAATTTTTCAAAAGGTAATTCAAAATCAAGTGAAGCCGTAAATAAGCTCATTGATAATTCAATAAATAAGTGATCAGCATCTTCTTGACTTAGATTGTCAGCAATTGTTCTACATAATCCCCTTAGAGCAGCTTCTGCTGCTCTTTTAACATCATCATATTTTTTACTCATTTTCTTCCATTCTCCTATTAGCTTCTATTGCAGTATTGCATATTACTCTTATTGATTCTTCAATAGTTAAATTAGATTCCTTTGATAACACTTCTGCACAATTAATAAGTGCTACTGTTAATTCAGATAAAACTGTTATAGATGAACCTATAAGCTCACATCTACTTCTTTTGACTCTTATCATTGTTTAAACCCTCCATCTTACAATGTGTATTTTCTGACTTGTAATATTCTTTAACCATCTGACCGTATAAGCTATTAAGTTTTAATTTGCCTTCATTAGTTTTTCTTAATTCATCTCTTACATACTTTGTATTAGTCATAATATACCTCCATTTTTTCAGCGTATTGCTGTAATAGATAATCATAATCAGCAGATAATCCTAGAGTATAGCTGCTAGGGTACATAGCTATATTAGATGCATACATAACTTTTTTACCTTCTGCTTCATAGTAATGAATACTATCCAGATCGTTATAGCAGCTGGTAGTTTTGATACCATGAAATACATAACCCTTTTCTATATCAAAAGGACTTGCTATTTTATTATCTTTACAATCCGCTTTTAATTTTTCTTTACCCTTCTTTTTGTTTACTCCAGAAATTGTGATCTTTATATCCTTCTTATCCTTAAGCCTATACATATATTTTTTAGCTCCAAAAGTTTTAAATTTTGTAGCTATACCTTCATCTGTAAAAACTCCTAGATAATAACGCTTACCATTAAAATCTACATATGCATTATGCTTTTCAGCTTCTTTTATCTTTCTAGCATTAATAGCTTCAAAATCTGCTATATGATCTTCAGGATGCAAAAATTTAACAGAGTCTGTATCACAGTAAATTACATCAGATTTGTTTGGATCAGATTTGTTAATACATGCATCTATTGCTTCCTGAAGTGAAGCTCTGGCATAAGCTGTACAATATACTCCAACCTGATAGCTTAAGAAGTTAGAATAAGATCCATAATATCTATCCAGTAGCAGCTGCTCGTCAGCTTTTCCTTCATGGAAATTTCCATCTTCATCTAGATAGCCTTCAATGATAGCTTTTGTTCTTTCATCAAACATATAGTCCGATTTGCAAGGATTTGTAACATGCATCCCATAAATACCATTAAGCATATTTTTAGATTTTGCATACTGATAAGCCTTATCTTCATCATAATCTGGTGAAGTTTCATCTTGTTTTAAAGTAGTCTTATTAAAGTAAAATTGCATGATCTGATCTCTTAATTCTTTACAGAGCATTTTCTTTTTAGCAACCTTTGCTCTAATAACTTTCATTTCTTTCCACTTGTATTGAGCTTTAATTATGTTAAAATCAATCTCTGTAATAATCATAGAGCAGCCATAACAAGATAGGATTCTACCATTATCAACCTTGCCACGTTTGGCAGATTTTTCTGATAGTTTTTTATCCTTATCATCCTTTTTATCTTCAGGATCTAAAAATTGAAGGTGATCACATTTAGAAGTGGATATATAAGGAACTGGTGTAGCATCTGGATTAATTAATTCAAGGCCAGTAAACGCAACCTCAAATACAGTAGCCCACTTCTTAGGGTTAGAAATATAATAGTCAAATTCTCTTTGCGTATAAGGCTCTAAATCAAAGAATTTAGTCGGATAAGGTTTAGTTAATAGTTCAAAAGGGTAGGAGCTAGTAATATCCCTTTGTCCGACTAGATAATTGATTATGTTTGCAAACATTTTGTTTGCATGTGTGTTACCTCCACGAAATGCAGCATGTAGCATTAAGAAGGTTTCTTTATCAAGTTTTTCTCTAATAAATCTATAACGATTCCCCTTATTAGATGTAACTGCTTTTCTACAAGCTTTTCGTACATAACCAGTAGAAGTAAGCGGTAGATTATTTATATCTTCATTAGTACAATCCGCAATTCTATGTTCTACTGCCATATGAAGGCCCACTACATCATTTTTACAATAAATATATTCATCTTCTGTAAGATCAGTCCATGGATATCTAATCTTTAAATAATCCATGTTAGACTTTTGATATTCAACAGGTACTCCTTCAAACTGCATAAACTTTTCTAAGCTCATGTTAGATAAAAAATAGCTGCATCTGAAAACGATCTGATCAGTTTCAGCTGCTATTATTTTTCTTTTATCAGTACATAAGATCTTAGTAAAATTAAAAAAGTCCTTAATAAATTGAAACTCGTAACTTAAATTGTGAACGAAAACAACAATTTTATAAGGACTTTCATCTTTATTTTCATCTGCAATTATTTGAAGTCTTTTAATTACATCTTGTAAACTTCTAACCTGAATATAGTCTACTCCATCAAAAAACTGTCCAGACCAGATAAAACCTTGTCTAACTGGTTTTCCTCTTATAACATCTGTAATAACTGTTGTGGTTTCAATATCAAAAGTCCAGAACTTATCACGCCTTAAGTGTGTTCTTTCCATTATTCAAGTCCTCTTTTCGATTGAAACCAGTCGTTAAAGTCAGATAGACCATAGTCTTTATCCTTAAGCAGCTTATACATTTTAGAAGCCATTTCTTTAAAGCCTACTTCATAAACTCCATCTATTACATCCTTTACATCATCTGAATCAAAAGGCTGGCCATTTGCATCAAGTTCGTTGTACATCTTCCAAAGTAAGCTCTCTGGATCTTTTGCTGATAGTTCAAATTCTGACATTTCTTTATCCCATCTTAAAATATCATAAGCATCTTCTATATCAGCTGAATATGCTAGAAGTTCTTCTTCTGTCATATTCTCTAAGTATTTAGTACCAGCTTTAGCAAAACCTTTCATAGTCATTCGATCATAATCTATTAGATCCGTAACTAAAGCATAACCTTGATTAGTAATAAGGCCAGCCTTATCAATTCTAGAAAACTGCTTATTAAAGGCTCTTATTTGCCTTTGCACCATTTGTATATTTGGATTCATAATATTAAACCTCCCCAATTAATATTATTTAAAGCGTGCAAGATATGCATCCAAGGCTTTGTTGATAATATCATTTTGAGATAGATTTTTATCTTCTGCAACCTTAATAAGCTTTTCGTTCTGTTCTGGAGTGATAAGAACCGCTTTTCTAATACTCCTATTTAATACTGCTGCCATTATTTGACCTCCTTTAAACAAAATAAAATTCTAGATCCACTATAGGATTTAAGCTTTATATTTTTGAATTTTGTAGGAAAAATATAATTTCCCTTTTTATCTTTAGCTTCTAACAAATTATAAATTTCTTCAGGAAGTAATATAAAAATGTTATCAGCTCCCAGTGATAATATTTGATTGTGATGAATATTATAGAAATGCTCTAATACATCAAAAGCATATTCTGCTGATTGCTTATAGCTATTCATCTTCTTCATCCTCATCTATTGCTTCTGGATTAATAACTTCAAAACTAAGCTTTGATTTATTTTCACCAGCTCCAGTATTAATATGAGAAAGAAGTGTAGAAGCAAAATCTCCAGCTTCCTGACTGCTTTTAAAATCTAAAGCAATTTTTCTATATCCAACTTCAATGTAAATTCTATAAATCATATTCAACCTCCTAACAAAAGGCTGCTTAAGTTAGCAGCCTTTTAAATTTTTAAACAAAAATATTTACTATTTTTCTTTCTTAGTTGCTTCTTTAATAGCTGCTACTTCATCTTCTTCTAACCAGTCTGGGCTGTAGCAAGTCTTACCATGTGATTCATAAGAGCGGATTTTAAACCAAACATTACCAGCTTTAATATCAGCAATATCTTCTTCATCTGACATAATAGCCTTTACTTCTTCTTCCATATGTGAAGGAAGGTTTACTAACTTATCACCTAAGATAGCTACAACTGAAGGGCCATATTCTTTAAGTTCCTTTTCTGTTTTGTTACGATTGATGAAAACGCCACATAACTGATAAGTAGCATCAGTTCCATCTTTCTTAAATAGATCCTCCAATTTGAAGTACTCGAAATCAGCTGTATCAATTCCCCATTGAATACCGCCTTTTTTGTGTTTGCTTGCAAAACTCATAATTTGCAACCTCCTTTAAAATATAAAAATAATAGTCCTAGAGATTTCTCTCCAGGACTATATTAGCATATGTACATGTACATACACAACATAAATTTTTCACATTTTCCGATTAACAGTAATTAATCTTTAGCAAAGATATGTAATGAATTGCTTGCATTAATTGCAAAAGTGCTCAATGTAACAGTATTACCAGCTTTTAATTTATTAAATATTGTAACACATGGAGTATCACCAGTAGCAGGATTTCCACCTACTTTGTATACTGGTGTATTATCAATATTTAATATTAAATTAGCACCAGTATAATTGGTTATATTACCGACAAGATAACAATCTTCTGTTGCCGCAAATGTAAGGTGTGTAGAGTCAAAAGTATACAATGGATTAGCATAATCTAAAGAAGGCATAAAACCACTCCTTTCTAATTCAGTTAAATCTGATTCAATACTAGAAATAGCTCCAGTAACAGTTCCATCACCAATAGCAGAAATAGAAGTATTACCCATTAAATTATCCAGATCTTCTATATTCTGGTTAGCTGTATCCATATCCTGATCTGTTGCATAATAAGAAGGAAGTTCACCTCCTAATCTTTCAGAATCAGAAGCTACATTTGTACCAGTAACAAACACAGTCATAGCAGTTTCATCTGAATTAATAGCAGCTATAACAATAGCTCCAGAAACATAAGCTCCAGTAGCTAAAGTATTACCTGATGGAGTAGAAGCTGCTATAGGTGTACCATCTACTGTAAATGTTTCACCAGCTGTATAATTTGCAGTAGCTACCCACTTTAAAAGCTTTGCATCTGGATCTAATCTTGTAAGAGCATGTACTCCAAGTGCTACAGTTTCTGTAGCAGTTTCAAAAGTATCGTTCTGGATTCCTCTTAAAATAGAATCCAACCTAGCCCAGTTAGGAATTAATTGAGTAAGAAGGTTTACTAAATCAGTTCCTTCTGGAAGGTTAAAATTATAATTTGTTGATTGCTGCATAATTTACCTCCTTATGGATTAATGAAGCTCTTACCCTTAATAGCAAGTTCTGTATAAGTCATATTAAGATCTCTTAAATCTGCATATGTTATAGCAGCAGATGCTACTTCAGTGTAAGTAATAGGGTTATCAAGATGAAGTTCAGCAAGTGTATTAAACATATCCTGAACTGTAACAAGTTGACCAGTAAAATAATTAATTACCTTAACATTAACGATACCTTCAGCAACTTTATCTAAAATATAGATATTGTTGTTTGCAATTTTAACATCCATTGAAGCATTTAAGCCTATAATAGCTTCACGCATATATTCCTCATAAGATTCAATCCTATGAACTAATCTATCAATGGAGTTATCCACTGCACGAACAAAAGTATCGTATTGAGTCTGAAGCTCTGCAATCTTTTGATCAAAATATAGTCTAAGATTTGCTACTTCATCAGATAGATTATTGAAATCAGTTCTTAAATCTGAAACTTCTTCATCTACATATTCTTTTGTAGCAGCTAGAGCAGCAGCTAAAACTCTTTGCTCTAATTCATCCATATTTTGATTAAGGCGTTTCACTTCAGAAATAATCCAGTCAAGGTTAATCATTTCACCATTTTGAGTTGGATATTTAATATTCCAAGGTATCATATATTAACCTCCCTTAATCATAAATAACTATACAAAATTCTGTAGCAAATACTTCTGCTATCATTTGATAAACATTACGCTGCCAGACTGCATATTCTGCATCCAGCATTTCCTGACTCATTGTTACACCCTGATTACCGAAACGCTTTTCAGTTCTTACATTATCTACCTTAATATCACTTTCTCCATAAGTATGATTATGAAGATCGTTAACATCTCTGGTAGCATTTTTATAATCTTCTGAAGGATAAGCAGCCTTTTGATTTTGAACATTTCCAGTATTATCTGTATTAGATGATCCTGAATTATGCGTTTTATTATCATCTGTATAAATAGCTTCTACTTCCAGATTATAAAGGGCATTATATTCAAAATTATAAGCAGTCCACCATCTTTCAAAATTGTGAAACCACTTTTTAGACCAGCTTCCAATCATGTGCATTAGAAATATTGGCTCTGTATAGATAACAGAAAATTCGCTGCACTGGCGTATTATTTCAGTAATAAGAGTTTCTTTATCAATCCCTTCAGGAAGAACTAATTCATCAAATATGTGGCCATCTGTAAAGCTGTTAATTCCAGCTATAGTTAATTTACTAAGCATAATTAACCTCCTTACCAGCTTCTTTAGCTCCAGTTGCTCCAGTATCATATTCAGTAAATTCTACAGATAATTTACCTTCCAAATCTGGAAAGACTTCTATAGTTTTCTTAATAGATAACTGTAATCTTTGAAGCATCTTAGTAGATCTTGCTACTGTATCAGCTGAATTAGATTCTACTTCATTAGATACAAGTCGTTCCGCTTTATCAATAGGATTATTAGGAATACCTATTTCTTCATCAAAAGCTGCTAGTAACCTTCTATAGTCTGCAAGTAGTTTATCTGTAATATAATTCTTGCCTACTTCCAAATCTATGCTATTAAAAGGATTCTTAGCTCCAAGGGATGCTACATCAACTTTCTTTTCAGCATCTGATTTTTTATTAAGCTTATCAGAATCATAAACAATTAAAGGTTTTCCGCTATTTCTTTGATCAAAAATAGCTTTTAATGTAGCAGCAGCTGCTGGTGAATTAGCACCTACTATATAAGCAAAACGGCTGTTCATAAGGGACTGGTCTACTGTAGAAAATAATATTGCCATCTTAGCAGCATAAAAATCTACAATGTGAAGTACTCCCATGTAGTTATGAGTTAATTTTATAAGTCCAGCTCCTTGATAAATAGTTTCAGGAGCTGGCATATAAAAGTAAGGATTAGCAGTAATTATTTTCGTTGGCTGGTACTGCACACCAATACCAGTTACAGTAGCCTGTGCTGGAATAATTCCATACTTTTGATTAGCTGTTCTTGCATACTTATTTGTATCAAATACTCCCACAAATCCATCTGCATATAGATTAAATTCAAAGTAATCTTTCTCCCAGTGATCTGGAACTTTAAAATTAAATCTAGAACACAATCTATCATATAGACTATTCCAGCAATATTCATAAGTAACAGAATCGTAACAAACATCATCAGGAACCTTAGTACCTCTAATTAAATTTAAGTTGTTAGAAGTTATAGGAATCCCAGCCATCTGTTAACCTCCTATTAATCAAGAAGTAATACGATAAAGTTTTCTGTCTGATCATTGAACCATCTTACAATCCAATTGTACCAGTTGTTGAAGTATCTTCCTCTAGGGTTATAGATGCTTCTAACTGATTCAGCCTTTACAGTAATACCTAAAGCTTCTACATCAAATAAGCAGCCTAAAACAATGTCAGATACTACTGGAGTACCAGCTGCACAAGTTCCATCTGCCTGAAGCTCATTAGCTGTAACAGATACAGTTGAAGGTGCATCAATATTCTGCCAGAAGTTAACACTTTCATATCTTCCAATTGAAAGAAGATCCTGATTATAGATACCAGATAAAGCAGAGCTATTAACCTGATCCATAAATTCAGAAAGCATAAAGATTCTTAAGAACTGCTCTGAAGTATGTCTTAAGATAGGCTTTGTAAGAGAAACTCCAGCATAAGTATTAATCTGAGCATGGTATTTAGTAGATCTTTCTGCTAAGAAACGCTTCTTAGTAGTAAGAGCTCCATAAAGCCACTTAGCAAAAGGTACAAATTCAGCTTCTGATAAGTAGTTAGCAGCTGTAATTGTTGTGTTACCAGTAGCAGCCTGATACTCTGTAAGAACATGCATTACACGATCACCATCAGCATTAATAGCTGCACCAATCATGTTATTAACTACAATTCTAGATTCAGCTTCAATCTTCTGCTTAAGCTGATTCTGAAGCTGTGTAGCCTGAGCTGCCATAAATGAGCCAAATTCTCCAGAACCATGGAAGGCTGTATTAAGCTGCTCCTCTGGAGTAGTAACGAGCATTTCTTTTGTGTTTCCACCATAAAAATTGAACTGCACATTCTTTTTCTTCTGGATAAGGAAGGGATCTATAGAAGTTCCATCTGTAAGTGGATATCCCTCATCATCAATGAATTCACCATCAAGGGTAGTTACTTTTCTTGTAATACCTCCCCACTTTTCCTCATCCATCATAATAGTTGGATAAATAGGATCATAAGCTCTAGATACCCAAATAGAGCGTCCTATTACTTCCTGAACTGCTGTATTCAGCTGATCGTAACCAGTCTGAAGAAGTGTTGTAGCAACTGATACGAACTCTGATTCGTCAACTGCTGCTAAGCTCTTTTTTCCTGTAATCTGCTCTAATACATCATTAAGAAGTGTAGCAGACTGCTGGAAAGTCATTGAATTAACTGCCATAATTAATCCTCCTTATTTTGATTTGTAAACAGTTCAGCAAAAACATCTGCACCAGTTTTAGTTACGTTATCGTTTACAGTCTGACTATTAGTAAGCTTTAGAAATTCATCATTAAGCTTTTCATAATCCTTCTTCTGCTGCTCAATAGTAGCTTTTGACTGCTCAAGTGCTAAAGTAGCAGCTTCTAGAGCTGTTAAAAGCTCTTTAGCATCTTCTTGTGATTTGGGAGCATCATCTTGCGAATTACTTGCATCATCTTGCAATTCTTCTTCATGCTTTTTAGAATCTGCAATTTCAGCAGCTTCTTCTTCCTCCAGCTTTTTGATATCTGCTAAAGTGGCACCTGATTTAATAAGTAACATTTTTTCTGAAAATTTCATAATTGATTACCTCCTATCTAAAATATAACAAAATATTCTGAAAATTCAATGAATATAAAAATAAAGAAGCCTAAGGCTGCTTTATGTAAACCATTTAATTAATGATCCAGCTAAGTACATAGCTATTGCTTCATCTTCTGCTGGTGGAGGTGGCGTTGGTGGCGTTGGTGGCGTTGGTGGCGTAACTCCACCTACTAACACTTCATACCAATAATCACAATAAGTATATAAATCATCATGCCACGTTCCACGCTCAAAGGCTTCAAAAAATGCCTTTGTAGCAACATGTGAATCTGTAAGCATCTTAAAATCATTGTATGAAATAGGATAAGAGCTTTTCCAGCTTGCTGGTACATTGATTGCAAAATAATCCATTTGAAGATCACCATCATACCAATTTCCTTGAACAGACTGAGCATAGGCTAAAATTTTTTCATCTGCTGGCGTCCATTGAACTAATCCATAACCACGCTTAACAGATCCTCCATAACCTATTTCTTGCTGGCCTGGATTAATATATGATTCATGCTCCATATTAGCAATAACACCGATTGCAGCATCTTCTGTATAACCTAGATCATTTCTTAAAATTTCATACACTTCTCTAGCATTTGACTGATAGCTATAATGGGCCTGAGCCTGACTTGTTATATTATAAGTCCACATAAGCACTACTCCACATATATTCCAGAATCTAACAAGCTATTAATAGCATCACGTTCTGCTGATGAAGCTTTAGATGATCCAAACTGAAAACCTTCAGTTTGAACATAACCAGAATAATTTCCAATTGCAGTATTTTTAAATAAAGGTTTTCCCATCTTAAGAGATAAATTAAGCTGCTGATCTGATAATTCTTTTGTTATTACCTGACATTTAACAGAAGAACCTAAAGCTATTGCAGAACCTCCTCCAAGGCCGCCAGATCCTTCTGTAGAACCTCCAAGGCCCTGAATAGTTCCAGCAGCAGCTGCTGCTATTCCTCCACCAATTCCAAGGACTGCTGGAAGTGCAGCTCCTCCAGAAAGTATAGTAGCAGCTCCTCCAGCTATTGCAGCTAATCCTCCTCCTACAGATGCAGTTATCTTTCCATAGTTAGTATTACTTGATCCAATATGTACAGCAGAAGAACCATTTGCTGATGAAGTATTAAATATAATGCCTGAAGTGTGGCCTACTACCTTTATATTGATATCTCCAGAGGTATTATTAAATGCATATGTTATATCTAGCTGGCTGTCATTTTTAGCAGCATCTGCTGAAATACTTACATTTCCAACTAAAGGTAAAAACAATCTAATAGTTGAATAAGGCTCTGATCTTCTCCAGTCTGAATATCTCCATGGAATTGATACATAAGCATTATGACTTTCTATAGGCTGTACACGTTTTCCAATAATAGGAGATCCGTTAGAATCTTTTGCTGGATAATTACCTAATACAATGTTTTCTGATGTTATAAAAGCTGTAGGAATCCAGCATAGACCGATTGCAGATTTAATACAGTTTGCAGCACTTCCTCCATAAAAGAGCTGCTTAATGGCATTAAAGAAGTCTGGTACATTATCATTAAACCATCCATCAAAACCATCTAATAGCTCCATTACATCCGTATAACCTACATAATAAACACCATTAGAACCTTTACCAGTAATTGATAATATAGGTGAATAAAGAGTTTCTAAGAAGTTAATTCCTTCTATTGAAGCAGATGAAATAGAAGAAGCTGTTGTAGATGAATTTATAGGAATACGCTTATCCACTATAGAAGCATCTGCATTATGAGCATATGCAATAATAGCTGAAGTAGCTAGTATTTCACCCTTAAAGGATGCTAGATAATCTTCTGTTAAGCTTATCTCCCATAATCCAACTGAATATTGCCAGCCTGAGATGAAATAATATCTATCCCAATCTGGAATAAATACATAGTTATATTTTGTAGGATCAAATTGAAGTAAAAGAATAGGATTTTCTACACTACAGTTATCTTTAATCTGAGCATCCAAAACTAAAGGAGTAGCTGATATTAAAGCTGTAGATTTTGTTCTTTTTGAGTTTTGGTATAAATTGATCTGCATATTATACCTCCTTGAAATAAAGGCGAATAAGCTTTACATCTCCTAAATTATTCCCTATCTGATAAACTGTTTTATTCCTGATCAAATTAGAAATATCTTTACCAGATGCTTCATAAGCTTTAAGAGCTTCTAGCTGATTCTTATTAAGATTTAGATCCTTTGCTACAACTTCAGCAGCTGTTAATGTTTTCTTAGCCATATTTTAACCTCCCATATAAAAATAGCTGGAGATGTAAACACCTCCAGCAATAACTAGCAAAGTAGAGGTAACCAACCACATCAAACCCTTCTGGGGCTCTGGTTAAGATTAAGATGTCTTTGCTATTCATCTAAAATATATCAAAATATCTGACAATTTACAAATATATGATATACTTAAGTAAACCATTAACATTTTTTCCCCAATAGCTCCAGCTACTTTACGCTTCAAGCTGGAGCTATTTCTTTATCAGATCCAAAAAAGAAAGACAGCGAAAAAACACCAAATATACAATTTATACAATATATTGTGGCCTACAAATGGCTTAAATACGCTTGCGTTTGACGGATATCCTTCATCAGTGTATGCAAGATTAGCTTCAATTGTTTTAATTGTATGCACAACTTATGTGTTGCACATGTGTATAATGTTGTCAGAAACTTTACCAAATTGTGCTAAAATCAGACACAATTCACCAAATTG
>JAGCBE010000471.1 GCA_017652345.1 Methanobrevibacter sp. | reverse complement strand
TTCTAATTGATTTAACTTGTTTGTAGCTTCATCATTAGTTATATTTCACTCTTTAATATCTTGTGTTAAGTTTTCTTTTACATATCTATCTATATCTGCTAACTCTAATTTACCATCTCTTACTTGATTTAAAAATCTTAAGGCATCATAGTATGGTTCATTCTTTGTTGATAATCAGTATTGAGACCTCATATCATCCATTATTCTTTGGTATTCTGGTAACAATTTTTCAAACTCTTTTTCAGACCAATATTCACGCTCTTTACACATTGCATTAAATTCATCTTTATTATTTATCCATGCAAAATATTGCTCATTATATCTAGCCCAAACCTCTGTTGGTTTCTTATAATATCAATCATCTTCTCTATCTATACTACCAGCTCAATTATATGTGTGCCATTCTTTTTTTAATTCACGTTTACCATTATGTTTGTTTAAAACAGATTCAACCTCTGGACTGTTTCTTCTATAATAATATGGAGTATCATAATTATCAAAAACATACGCATAATCTGTTGCATGTGATAACTCATGTGCTAATGTTTTTGCTGCCTCAAACTTTCATTTTCTTAATGTTAATATTATTCATGTATCTACAATCTTACCTCACAACACACGAGGTTTATGTATTCATTCTGGACCTATATATTTATTTCAGGCAGCAACATTTATTCATCACCTACCATTTAATAATTTATTAAAGTCTATTCACAATGTTTTACTCACTAACGCAAACATCTCATTTATCTCTTTTATCTGTTCATCTGTAAGACTTCTTTCTATTCTCTTTATGTCTCATTTTGTTAATCAAACAATATGTTTATCTAGTTCTGGATTTATTATATCATAAACATATTTCCATTTCCCTCGTCACAATGATGGAGCATATTCTTCTAATGTCTGTCATCATTGTACATGATTTGATACGTCTTGTATTTTTGCATTTCTTGCATTACCAACATCAACATGCAGATTATGATACAATGTATGCTCTGGTCAGTTGTCATATAATCTTTGCATTGTACCCAAATATCAATATATATCATTTAATTCTGCAATAGAATAACCGTTTAGGTCTATAATTCAATTACTTACATAATCTGAAAATGCTTGTGGGTCTTTCTTTATAGAATTTATAGTAGGTAATCATCTATCATTAAACTCTGCATTAGGCTTTAT
Source organism: Methanobrevibacter sp. (assembly GCA_017652345.1). The sequence goes on along the minus strand of JAGCBE010000471.1, from coordinate 32,896 downwards.
CTTTTTTGCTTCTTGTATATTCTGTGTTGTTGGTTTCTGAGTAGTAGGTGTTGGTACTCTTGGTTGATTAGTCTGTTCTATTTCTTCTATTTCTTTTATTTCTTCTTTTTCTCAAGTTATCTCATCTAACTTATCTTGTACTTGTTGTTTTATATCTTCTGATAATGTCTCTAATGTCTTACCAAATCAAACTTTATCATAAAAATCTTTTTCCCATTTAGCAATCTTATCATCTATACTTCATACCTTTTCAAATAATTTATCTATTCTTTTGTTTATAATGTTTATTCTACTTTGGTTTGTCTCTCATTTTAATTGTTCTCTCAACTCTTTAATCTTATCTATCATTGACAGTTGCTTATCCTCTAGTTTATCTATATCAGCTTGTTCATAATGATGTTCCATTATAGCTTGTGTTACTTTCTTTACTTGCTCATCTGTAGCCTCTGGCATATCTTCCCTTACTTGCTTCTCTATATCTTTATAAGCTTTATTTACTTGACTTTGTTGATATGCAGTCTGTGTTCATGTAGGAAAAAATACTGCATAGATTGCTGCTTCTATTCATATTTCTTTTGCATCCTCATATACTTTCTTCCAATCTATATCATCTCACATTATTAATGCAGCTATCTCATCTACTCAATATTGTGCAACTTCCTCTCATGCCTCAGATAATGATGATGCTGCTTTATGTTCTATAAACTTTCTTATTGCACTTCTCTTTACAGGAATCCTACCTTTACCTCATCAAAACAATTGAAACCATGTGTCTAATGATTCTATTGTTGATTTTAATGCTGCAGTTCATAATGCCCAATTCTTCTTAGCATTATCACTTACTCATTCTACATCCTTAAACCTATCTAATGATTCTTCATAATATACAGGTATAGACATAGTTCATCATCATATTAATCATCAAGCAGGTCATGCAACTGCACTTCATGCTACTGTTCATGCCATTGCTGGTATTGAACTTCACATCTGACCTGCTATAAGATTTACTATAGACTTTACATCTTTATTCTTAATAGCATCCTGTATTCATATTCAATTCTCTTGTAGTTTTTTTAATCTTTGTACTCATGATGTTTGTCACAATGTAGACTCTAATCAAGCTTGTGACCTTTCAAAAAATCTCATAACAGAATCTTTTGCACTATTTACTAATTGTCAATTAGATTTTATTGCGTCTACTTGTTCCTGAGATAACTCTCCAAAACTTCACATAATATCTGCAGACCAATTGTTGTAATAATCTAATCACATATTGGCATATCATTTTAATAAATCTATACCATATTGTGTTTGACTATACAACAATGGAGATGCTACATCTTCCCAAAAGTTAATCTTTGTTCATGTTTCTTTTGCTGTATCATATATCTCCCTTCATGTCTGTGACATATCGTTTATGTTTTTTGTAATACTCTTATATGATTGTATTTGATTATATAATATAGGATGAGACATAGCTAAATATGGAGAATCCGTAACCTTATCTATAACATTATTAGCTTTATCTACAAAATCTCATAACTTACCTACTATATTCTCAAACATATTTGGTGCTTGTATTTGTGACTCTTGTACTTTTTGTGTTCATAATAAATCTGGAACTTTCTGTACCAGATTAGATGCTGTACTTATTTTTTCCTGTGCAGTCTTAGGTAAAACTGATTCCATTATCTTTGGCATTTGTTTTGTTTGTGTGGTCTGTTTAGTCTGATTAGTGGTCTGTGTAGACTGCTGTGTCTTAACTATATCTGCTGCCTTCTGTATTTTTGCTGGTACTATTAAGTCTTGTATTCACATTAATATTTTATTAACTTATAAAATTAATTAATGAAACTATGAAATCCAACTTGCTATTAATGATGACAACTTATCTGCATCCATTGACTTTGCTCGTCATGCTGCTCATATTTCAGACAACATGTTGCTAACTGCTTTATTCCTTGCTTTCTTATCAGAACTAAACAATCAACTTCATTTTGCGTTTCTTATTGTATCTGCATTTGTTGTTATATATCAATGAATCAAATCTTGTTTAGATTGATTGTCTGGTAGATTTGATAATATTGACTTTATTTCCGATGGTGTACTTCATTTTCATATTTGATATAATATAGTATTACTATCTGCTCATCATTTATATCAATACTTCTTTAGGTTTGTTGTTGTCCATGCTCATGAAAATGTTCAATTCATTAATGCTTTCTTTATTCAGCTATACTCACCTGTTCAACCTCAACCTCATCAAGTTCATCATCATCCACTACTTGTTTTAGCATTTCTTGCTTGTGCTGCTTGATACTCTTTATACTTCTGGTCTGCTATTGGTTTTAATCTTGCAGAGTTTGCATTCCAGAAATCATCTAATACTTTCTTTTGTGCAGCTCATCTTTGACTGTATTTGAAATAAGTATTAAATGCGTTCCTATCTCTAAATACATAAGCATCATCTGAGTTCGCTATATTAGTTAAGTTGTCCTTTATCTCTTGTAGTCTTGTTGGGTCTGATGATTGATAATCTGATGTGTCTGGTAATTCTCATAACCTATAGAATTGTCATGTAGTCTTATCAAAGTATCATGCCTCTTGATATTTACTTGCACTAATGTATTGATAATTGTTTGTTGAACCAGAACTTGAACTATCGTTTGATGCTTGTAGTTTCATTCAGTAGTTCAATGCGTCTATCATTGTATCTACTTCTGATAATTGATTATTAAGTTTTCATTGTTCTACTTGTAAACTATTCTGTACTGTCCTTAATTGGTTTTGTAATTGTTTTGTCTGTTGTGATATATAGGCACTTACTAAACTTTCTGGTGCTTCACTTCATAATGCTACTCTTGCATCATCTCATATGTTGTATATGTTTTCTTTAATCCTATTTACTTCTCACTCTAATTCTTCAACTTTATTTTTTGTTCACTGTATCTCTGGATTCTGTAACATACTTGCAACTATTCATACATAAGCTGCAGTATCTCATCATAATCATAATATCTTATTATATAAATTTGTATTGTATTGTTGTATTACGCTTGCTCATTGTACATAATCTGATGTCATATCATAGTTCGTATAATTTCAGTTTGTTTCTGTTTTAGTTAATCAATTATATATTCAATTTCATACTTCATTAATATCATTAAGTGTTTGTTGTCATTGTAATGCTGATTGTACTTGTGCATATAACTCTGGTGAATATTGTTTTAAGTCTTGCATCTCTTGTCATACTCAACTTAATATTCATTGCTCTACTGCGCTTGCTATTACTGATGGTTGTAATCCAGATAAATATTTCCAGTTATCATACCTTGTTGTAGCATTAGTTATTGCTAATCATGTTCATTGTAATGGCGCTCATCACATCAACTGATTAAAATAATAATCTGTATTACCTACATCATTAGGGTCATATTGTGTTGGTGTTTGCATTCATTGTTGTCATGTTCATTGTGTTCATTGCTGTGCTTGCTGTTGTGCTTGTTTATCTTGAATACTACTATACCAATTCCTCATTGTCTCTTTTTCTTTATCACTTCTACCACTATAATCATAATTAAACTCTTTAGAAAAAGTACTCCAGTCACTAAATTTACTTGGGTCTTGTTCATATGCTTTGTTTAGATTAGAAACTATCTGCTCTTGTCTGTCTGCAGTATTGTTACCATACTGCCAATTACCTAAATTGTTTCAGTTGTATGTCTGTTGTTGTGACTGTTGTGATTGTTGTCATTGTGGTTGTTGTGGTTTTTGTGGTTGTTGTGCAGTAGCAGTAGTGTCTCTGTTTTTGTATTCAGCAGCTATACTTTGCATAGCATCGTTGTCTCATTTTAATGCTGCTGCTTGAAATCTGTCTGCATAACTTTCATCTCATCAGAATGAATTTAATATGTCTTTGTATGCTACCATTTATATTTTATTACTATTTAAATCAATTATGGCAAATCTATATACTCTATACTAAATATGTTTGAATAAGGATATATTGTTAGTTCGTTTCACCTCATTGCTCATGTACTAGAATCTGGTGTCATATCTCTCATTCTTAATACTAATATATCTCATTTTTGCAACTCTCTTTCTATATATCACATTGTTGGTACATGTTGCATTATCTGTCATAGTTTAAATGTTATACTGCAACTACCATTAGGGTCTGTTCAACTTGTGGTTCATGTTAATGTTCACTTTCATTCAAACCAAGATACTGCTATTCATCATTTGATTAATATCTGATATACATCATTTACATCTTTCCTATACACATCTACATAACAACATATAGTATCCTGTGTAGATTGTAGTTCTATCTCTTCTTTGTGAGTTATCCTATACCTTCAATCTTCTTCTATCATTACTGCTAATGGTCCAAATGCTTGATATAATGTTGCATAGTCTGGATTATCTCATAACCAAGTTACATATGGTGAATCTATATCTCTTCTTACTAAATTCTCTACATCACTACTATAGTTAGGTTCAAATGATAATTTACACTTATTCTTATACATTAGTTCTATACTCTTTGATGCTTTTCATACTATTAGCTTTGCTCATGCTCTAGCATATAATGTTTTCTTACTCTCTAATAATGTATCTCATATGTCTAAGAATGATATGTTAGGAATATCTTGTACTAATCAAGATGTGTTCTGCTCTATTCAGTTCTCATCATCACTCATATCACTTCATCAATTATCATACCAATCATCTAATGTTTGATTGTTCTTTACTCTATGTATATCATAACCATCTGATGTCTCAATCCTTTCTGGTCTACTTATTCTATCTTTCTCACTAATGTTATCTACATTCATAACACCAATAGTGTTGTTTGCTTTATCTATATTTCCTCATGCTGTCATTGTATAATAGATTATGCTCAAATAAAATTGGTGATTTACTTGTACTGCTTGTGTTCAAATCTATTCTATACTCAATATAGTTTCGTGGCATATTGAAATCATTATCTGTTGTTGGAACTATTATATCATAACAGGTTGTAGTATCAGACATTATCTTTACAGATTTAAAGTTTGATTTACTATATCAATATGTTTTTCTATCATATCTATAACTTAACTCCATGCTTGTGTTTGTTGGCATCTTGTATGTGATTGTTGTCTGTATATTCTTTTTAAATAAGCTTCCACATCATCAATCAAATACTCTTCATATAATGTATCATGTAGATTGATATACTGTAGGTTGAAAACTTAAATCAAACACTTTTTCTGTGTACGAATTTGTTCATACATAACATACATATAACTCTTCATTGTATCTGAATATACAAGATATTTGTTCCCAATTACTTGATGGAAACTCCAAACATCATCACCACAACCATCAATTATATTCTGTAAATGTCCATATTCATTCATCTGTTCATACAAACAATACTCAATCACTAGCATGAACATAAGGATAATTGACTGAAAAAAAGTTTCATACATCTGCTGCACTTCAAAATCTTTGTGTCCATTTAATATCTGTTTTATTGTATCAAGATATTTTAGATAACTTTAAATCGTTTCATATATCAAACAACACATAATCTCTTCACTGGTCTGACGCTACTCTGTTCTCCATTAATCACATTCACTTAAATGATATAGTCTGTACCAATCAAGATTCCTCTACATCAAATGTTCATTTAGCGTAATGTATCTTTGTGTTCTTTCAGTCTGAGGTATATATCTTTAGATAGTTTCATTCTAATGATAATCAATATATAACATATCAACTATCAAATTTTCTTATCTGTTTAAACATTTCTGCTACATAAGTTCACATTGAATAATCAAATCTCCACAACTTGTTACCATCTCAAAATAGCATAAATGTATTTGCATAATTCAACATACAAGTAATATTATTAAATCATGTTGGTGTTACATCTACTTTTGTCCATGTACTTCAACTTCATATTACAACTCGTATCTTATTTCATAATGCACAAAATACTCAGTTACCAAACTGGTATGCATATTGATTTTTAAGCAATCATCATCATGTTAATCAACTTATCTTTGTAGTTCAGTCTGATGTATCTATAACTTTTCATGATGATGTCAATGCATATAACTTTCAATTATATACAAAATATGTAGCCTTACCATCATATGTCCTTGTAGATTTTACTCATCATGCTAAACACACTCAGTTCTTCATATCCCTTGTGTTTACTCAATATCAAAATTGATACTGAGAACCATATCATGTTTGTCTATCTTGTGAACCTCATCTATACCAACTATTCTCCATATATTGTTTTACTAATACCATTTATATTTTTTAATTCATTAAATGCCTAAGATTAGGTGTATGATATTGTGTAGGTTGTATATACCTATCTGATAATTCTGCTAACATCTGTGTGATAGCTTGATAATAATCTTGCTTATACATTAAAACATCTGGGTCTTTTACTGCCTTTGCATTATCCCAACTCATTCACATTCAGATTATATATATGTATTGTCGTGGTATTGTTAAATCTTCTTCTGTTGCTGTTGTTGCGTTTTGTATATCTGGAGTGTTGGCTGCATATCTAATATGTATTCATCATGTAACATTTTTGTCTGGTGTAGGATATAACCTAATACCACTCTTTCATTCAAACTTAAAAAACGGTTTCCATTTAGAACAATGTTTCTCATACCATTCTAATGGTAACTCTAAATCTCAATCTGGTAACTCATCTGCTTTTACATATCTTCAATTATCATTATAATCTATAGACAACTCTAATAACTTTCTTAATTCTGGAAAACTTGGTAGTGTACTTGCACTACTGTTTCATGTTGGTAATTGATATAACGCTTGATTAGCAACTGTTGTTATTGTCATATAATCATCAAAATAATTATCCATAATGAATGTAGCTATCTTATTCTCTATCTCATGGTATCTTCTATTAAACCATACTAATGCAGTATTAGCATCTAAGTCTGTTGCGTTTCTAGCGTTATCATTCATCCATTCACTTATATAGGTTGTTATTGTTTTTGCTGCCATGTTGTATCTTGTAAAAATAAATTATCTTTTAAGATACACCTGCAATCAAACAGATATATCTTAAAAGGGGACACCATCTAGTGTCCCTTTAATTCTACCAAGAGTATGATAATGAACTTCCAGATTCAATTCTTACTAATGCATCTTGTTGTAAGATGATTGCGTTGAATGCAACCTTAGCTCATACATATCTTCTTTGTGCCAATGGGTCTGATTTAGAAGCACCATCACCAACCATGTAACTTCTTAATCCTTGTAAATCAGCTACTCAGTAAGCTCATTTTCACATTACGTATGTAGGATATACAGTAACTGTAGATGTGAATGTTTGAACAAATGCAGATGTAACTACTCTTACGTTGAAGATTTTTCCAACTTCTCCATTTACTATCAAAGCTCTTCCAGATTCTGTATATTTAGATAAATCTAAGAAAGCTCATGTAGCTGTTCCTGTTTGTAAATCAAACAAAACATTTGGATGCATAACTGCGATATATCCATCTCCATATACAGGTGCTGCTTTTGTTGACAAGAAAGCGTTTGCTTTTGCTAACAATGTTGGAGTCATAACATCTGTTGCAGCCAAAGCAGCTCTGTTTGCAGCTGTTCCAGCGTAGATAACATTTGTTCCAACAGCTAATACTCATTGAATAACTTGGTCGATTATCCTTGCCATGTTTGCTCAGATAACTTTTGCAGCGTTTTCTATCATAGGAACTGGAGATACATCATCTAAGATGTCTGTAATGATAGCATACATTCCATATTGATTAGCTGTTAAGCTAATTGTTGTGAAGTTGATAGCTACATCATCTGGTGTTACTCCTTCTGTTAAAGATGCTTGTGCAGGTGTAACTGTTAATTTATTACATCTTGTCCAAGCTAATGTGTTGTAACCTGCAGGTCGTGCTGGTTTTTCTCACATGTCGTAGAACCTTAAGTTAGGTTCAAAGTTTTCTAATACTGTTCTATCTAACCATATTTGCAATAGTTGTCCACTAGCATTTATGTTAGATGTTTGTGTGATTGTTAATGCCATTTTCTATAATTGGTAAAGAGATTAAATAAGTCCCTTCTCAACTATTACATTTTTAAGCTTATCTAAAGGCATTGTCTTAGGGTCTATTGGTTTGTTGTCTTCCTTTCAATCATACGACTTTCATGGAATAGAATAGTTACCACTTAACTTGTTTTTAGTTTGCTCATCTAATAGTCTTGTAGGGTCTATCTTGCTTAACACAAGATATTTAATATCATCGATGTCTAAGTCTTTATGCTTGTTTGCATAAGATATTATCTCATCTTTGACATCATTGAGGTCTGGATTCTCTACAAGGAACTTAGCTAATTCTAATTCTCTAGTATTATCGATTGTTCTATTAGAGTTGTTGTACTCTCTCTCAATCATTTTACTATTGAACGATGCATCTTGTATAGCTTCTTCCTTCTTCTCCATATCTACCTCACCATCTGAATTTTTAAATTCAGAATCTAATTCTCATGAACGAAGTTTTCTTACAAGTTCCTTAGCTTCATCCAACTCAGCTCTAAGTCTGTCGTTGTCTTGTCTAAGCTCACTCCTCTGATGTAAAAGTTTCTTAATAGATTCTGGTGTTTTCTTTTCTTCCTTTTCTGGTTCAGATGTTTGAGTCGCACCCTCAGTTGGTGCACTCTGATTCTCCTCTTTCTGTTCATTAGGTTGTTCCTCTTGTTTAGATTGTTCTTCTTTAGACTCTTCTTTAGGTTCTTCCTTCTGTTCAGATTGAGGGTTTTCAGTATCCATCTGACTGGTAGGAATATCAGATACCATTCTCCTTAATTCATCTAAAGGCATTGTGTTTGGGTCTTGTCAATTTAGTTCGGTCATTTGAATTAATTATAGATAAATGTGTCTTCTCAGACGTGCAATTTTATTATGTAGAATTGCAATCTACGAACGGTGCTAACCGTTATAGAGATGGCATGGAGACCGACCACCACACCATCTGTATATCAGCTAACTCATATCGTTAATAATCTTATCAACAGTTTTTGCAAGCTCTTCTCATGTGTTTTCATTCTCAGCTAACATCTTTAATGTTTCTGGTAAACTTAATAATAAATCATATACTTCTCTCATCTTAATGAGCACCACTGCACCATTCGTCTGCTTTTCTATATATCAAGTAGTTGAATGGTACAGATGGTTCTCTATTATACTTTTATTTGTTTGCAAGTATTCTCTTAGAGCAGGTCGGTATTTACTCCTTGTAAGTTCATATAGTTTTTTATCAAGCTGTTGCATTTTTAATCTTTAGGTCTAAAACTTTCATCTGTGCCTCATATAATTCTAACTTCTCTTTATCTGTTTCACCATCCATCATCTTTTGTAGATTCTGTTTAGCTATACCTAACATCTTTACCTCTTCTTTAGCAACATCCTCTTCTGGTAATGTTACTATATTTGTTGTTGTTGGTAATGGCTCATCTGGTGTTTCTTTATTTGGAGTTGCAGAATTGTCACCATTATTATGTCTTGCAAACTCTTGATAAGCTAACATAACATCTCATTCTCTTAATACTTCAAATTTGTCTTCTGGTATTAAATACTTATCCATTAGAAACTTCTTATCATTTCTTGCAAGTTCTCGCATTCAGATACCATAATACTCACATATTAATTTTCTAACAACTTGCATTATCTCTTCTGTGTTAAATACCCCCTTCTCTTTAAGTAATCATGTTGTTATATCTATTGGTTTTATTCACCATTGTTGTGCAGACGTTCTTATTCTATTCCTAATATCATTCTCCTTTAGAATAGCTTTAGCATTGTCTGTTCATATAGCTCAACTCATGTCGGTCTTATTAATAAATAAAACTAATCTTCTATGTTGTTTGCTTTCTTATACAATCTTAACATTTCGTTTTCATAGAAAGATTTAACAATCTTCTCTTCGTCTTTACTTAATCATAAATCTCAAAGTTTATTTTCTATTATGTGTTGTGGCTGTACTCAATACTTCTCAACTATTACAGCAACATTTGGATGTCACTCTAATTCAAGTTTATCCATAGTAACTTCTTTGAGTTCTTTTTTTGTTTTCTCTTCAGCCCATTCTTTTAATACGGCTTCCTCTCATTTGTTAATTCAGTATTTTGATAAGTCAAAATTGCTATCAAGTACTTCTTCATCTCTGATTCAGTAATACTCACAAATTGTTTCTTTAGACGGTACTACCTTACTTTTCCCTTCCTTTTTAGATGCTTCTTCTCTTTCAGCTATAATATCTGCTGCTGCATCTTCACCATATTCTTTAATTAAATCTTTTTCTGTAACTTCTGGTGTTTCTTTTTTTACTTTAACCATTTTTTAATCTATTAATGATAAAACTTTTTTTAATCAATTGATAGATGCTTCTATCTCTGATTGTGATTTAATGTTCTGTCATCTTAACTCATTTAGTTCTGTCCAATGTGTTGTATACATTGTCTTAATAATCTCTGCTTGTTTCTCATCATTGTCTGCTCTAGATAAAAAGTCTTCATTCTTTGCTAACTCTTCATCTGGGTCTTTGTATCCATTATCAACAAACCATTGTTTAGCAGAGTTAATTAACTTCTCATTCTCTTCTACAATAACTGAATGTGCTACATAATTCTTTGTGTATGCACCATGTAATTCTTTTAGTGCATCTTGATTTAATAAACTTTTAATTTCTTCCATATCGGTCTATTTAATATTTAAAAGGGTTGTGTCTTTAATTGGTTACTCTTCTGTATCATATTGTTTGTAACTCAATTCATTATTCATTGATTACCAGCTATCTCTCATCACATTCACATCGATGCCATATCTCTAGCTTGTTGTCAACTCTCTATATATGCTATCTTCCTCATCTCTATAGCAGCTCTTGTCGCTGGAGTGTTTAATGCACTCTGATATATAGCAAGATATGTATAATGGTCTTCGTTCATACTTCATATCTGTACTGGTATATTATTATTTAATAATATAACTTGTTCCTTTGCGTCTAACTCTGCAGGCGTGTACTTACATCACTCTTCTATTTCTGATTGACTCATTCAGATTAAAGCCATATACTTTCTCTTCATGAACCTTTTTTCTGCAGGACTTGCTGTCTGGTCTGCCATAACCATAGCATACAACTGAACAAATTTATCTAGGTCTGCTCTATTCTGACTATCTAAGTCTCATTTACTCATAATCTGTATTCTTGGGTCATGTCATCATATTATATTTTTCCTTGTGAACACATCTCATGCTGGACTTATTCATCTTGTAAGTTCTACATACTTCTCATCATTCTCTGAAAAGAAATGTTTATAGAACATATACCATAACGTCCAGAATGTTTTCTCTCACCAAGCGTTAATCTTATTTCATAATATCTTATTAACATTTGAGTTCTCTTGTGCTATTGTAGCTTCTGATGCTGTAGACATGTTAGGGTCTCATACTCATTGTGTTAACTTAGATATTCATGTATCTGATTCTGCTTGATTTGCTAATTGTGTCTGGAAGTTATATACATCTGGACTTAATCACTTCTCAGGTTCAATGAATAACATATTACTTATATTCTGTCAATTACCATCTACTGGTATATACTGAGGTCACATTACTCATTGACTCAATATCTTCTTAGACTTAGTATATATATCTCTATCTAAGAATACTCTTCATCCTAGTGCTTGCTTAATAGCTTGTATTCTTATTAAGTTCATCATTAATGTCTCTAACTTCTGCTTATCCTCTACTACATCATATAGATTAATTCCTCGTGGGTCTCATTCATGTGGTTCTCGATAATTTAATGCCACTGGAAACTTTATATTACAATCTATTAAATTATCTCAATTCATTATTGGTTTTATATACTTTGCATCCAATATAGATTCTCTATTAAACATTATTACCTGTATAGGTTTTCATTCATACATAGTATAATGTGTATATATTGTTGCATCTTTCTCTACTTCTGTGTTTGGATTTACATATCTAGGATTTCATTTATCTTGCAACTGCTGTCTTTGTTGTGGTGTTAGCGTTGGTCTTACATCAACCTTTCTCCATTTTCATTCACTTTGCATTCTCTTTATAGCATCTATAGGCATCTTTGTCTCAAATCACATATAGTCAAAATTCTTTACATGTGTGTGTCATCTAGGGTCTGGATACCAAGACAAGGGGTCTACTACTTTATATATAGGATTCTTGTTTTCATCATCCCATCATACCAATACTCTTATTCATACTCATTTTAGAAATTTATTTTTCTGATTAGTATAATCTTCAACTTCCATATCAAGATTATCATAATCATATTCGCATACCGATTGAAAGTTCTTTGCCTCAATAAAGTGATACAAATCTCTACTACTCCATTTAACTTGTAACTTATCTTGATAATACAATGCTAATAAAGAATTTGTAAGACTTCTTATTAGATTTACTTTTACCTTTTCATCATCTGCTACTGTTTGATACAGCCACGACCTCTCTCTAAATTGGTTTCTCTTTTGAGAAGTGGCTGACTCAGATGCTGAAAACTCTTTCAGTACCTGTGTTTTTATTTTTTCATAATCACTTCTTGTAAAGTTTTCCATATTTATATCTATGAAAATAAATGTAATATTACATATTATATACTTGTGATATAATACTTTTTAACACAAAATCAAGAGAAAAATAAAAAAAATAAAAATTCTCTTGATTTTTAATTTTTTTTCATTATAATGTCTATCGATGGTGTATAAGCAATTATACATGAAGACGCCTGTTCTGGGGGGTCAACGTCTTCCCAACTCACGAGAACTCAAACTCACTCGAGAAAAGTGTTCACAGTGTATTAATTCATTAACGTACGGTGATGGTTAATATGCGAGTTGGTATCAGACTTCCACTTTCCCTGCATACGTAAGTGTGCAAGGATTTTTTAGTACAAGAATACTAAAAATTCTTATGGGGGGAAAGGGGGGTTTTGATGCCAATCTTCTCGAATCTAAATCTACTCTCGAAAGTGTTCACTACATATCTACGAATAATAATAAACATAAAGTAATTGAATCAAGACATTTAAAGACATTTAAAGATATTTAAATTTATAACTTATAATACACATATGACCGACAATGTGATTTATAAAGTTAAATGAGTTAGTTTGTGTGAGGATGAAAACTGATTTAACTATTTAAAAGTTAGACTTATAGAAAGATTTGTTAATGGTAAGTATGACAAGTTTATATGATTAAGAGAATGAGAAAAGATTTTACAAGGTGCAGTAATAGACCCTGATAAAAGAAATATTGTTATGAGTAAATCTGAGAAGAAAAAGAAAAATAAAGAACAACTTAGTAAGTCAACATTAATAGATAATATATTATTAGATATAGAATAAACACTCATATGAGTGTTTTTTTGTTTTCTCTTGAAATTAAATATAAAATGTATATCTAACAATTAGACCGACGTATTTACATTATAATGTTTACACGTCATGACAGCACCTGTAAGAGACAAATTCGACCATGAACAACTTGTTAGATTGAATGCTTTGGTTGCAACATTAGCTAATCTAGGAAACATGAACTGGTTAGATAATGTAGAATGTACTTGTGACTTACCATCATCAGCTTGTGCATGAGACATCGCTATGGTAGAAAACGATTGATTCGTTTATGCTTATGATGCTTGTTGCTGCTGCTGGGCTAAAGTTACACCTGCTAGCTAATAAAGCTAATAAAGCTAATAATAAACATTCAACTAATAAAAAAAGACAGCCATTCTTTTGAAGAAGGTTGCCTTTTTTTGTTTTCGTAAATGAAATCAGGCGTGAATGAAGGAACTTCTACACCTAATAGTATAATTATTTATACCATGATTGCAAGAATTTTTCTGATATATCTATAAAGTTATTTAAAAAGTCAGTTGAGAACTCGTTACTATGCTGATTAGTTATATCTGTGTTAAACGATAAATTACCTAATCTCATAGGTGTGTGTTCTTTCATTCAGTTTTCTCGTAGATTAATATCTCATTCATATCAATATCTTCATGGGTCTGTAGCTGCCCACATTACTACACTTTGGTTACCAAATGCTTTTGCTGCATGATGCATACAACTATCACATCATATTACTGGATACCTATCTGCTAAACTTATTATCCATCTAAGATTAGGATTACTACATTCCACACATCACTTTAATGCTGGTTGTTTCTCTTTATCAAATACTTGATATATAGTATATCACTTCTCATTAAGTTTATCTGCTATGTATTGTGCATCTTCTACCTTGAAACTTCTATAACTCTTATCACATCAAAACTTATCCATTGTACTACCAAACGGCTGAAATAATACAACTTTACTATTAGGCGTCTTGCCTTCTAATATGTTCTTGTACTTCTCATGCTCTGCTAAAAATAATTTAGGTTGTGGTGTTTGTGTACACTCTAATCAACATCATGTACATAATAACCATTTAGCAACATCTAACCAACTTCTTCATTCATCATAAAACATATGAAATGTATAAGGCTCTAATTCATAATAATATGTTCACTTAATAACATTCTTATATAAATCTACCTCTTCTGTCTTATGTACAGATTTAATATAAGGATTTCACCAGAATGCTATTGGTCGTGATGTCACAACATTTACATCATCTTGCATCGCTAACTCAGTAATAGCTCATGTCATAGCTATAACTCTACCTAATCATCAATCGATTTTTATTGTTTTTGCCATACCTATATATTAAGAATAAAGTCTATTATTACCATTTGATTCTACGAATACAAACGGTTATTAACTATTATACCTCAATCATCTCAACTAACAAGTGGTTCGTTATCAAAAAAGTATTCTGTACAGGTTCTAAAGTGACTATTCTCATCATGTACTGGTTGTCTTTGCTCTGTAGTTAATTCTCTATTCTCTGATTTCTGTGGATAATGTGATTGTATAATACTCTGTTCTCGCTCATAATTATCTTTATCATAAAACAATCTATTCATACCTAGCTGTGTTTTTGTTATCCTTTCTCTTAATGTACTCCTCCTATTAGTAGTTATGTTTATTCACATCTCACTTAATGCTTTTCTAATACTATCATCTGATACTACTGTTCTACTGTCTGAATTATACGGGTCTCAGAAATGGTCGTGAAATCTAACTAACTGCATAAACTTCATAATCTTGAAATCCCTTTCATCATATACCCAACTATTACCTGCATATGGTTTTCATAATACTAAACCTGCAAAATCTTTTATGTTCCAATTAATTCTTCTAAACGATTTAATAAGATACACGTTACCTGTCTGAAAATCTTTCTGCCATAAACAAAAAGCAATACTGTCTCTTCCAAAATCCCAACTTCAATAAGTGTGTCTATTAACATCATATACGAATGTTCATTTTGTTGCCATCTGTAAAAATAATGGATAAACTGCATTTACTACACTTGTCTCATAACTAATATCTACCTCCTGTGCTAAGTCTGTTGCCGTCCTTGTCATCTTCTGAAACTCATACCATACATTAGTCTTTAATGGATGTAGCCTTCGTGGTAAACGTATCTTCTTATTAAGTAAATGCCTATACGCTTTATGATTAGTCATAACCTTTCCATATACATTACCTGTACCATTAGGTGTTCATCAAAATATCCTACACTCTGTTACGTCTTTTGTTTTCTGTAATGCTGTCTCATCTCTAGGTCGTAACGCAAACTCATCCATAAATACTACCTTACGTCTTCATCATGTTCAGAAGTTTACTCAGACATCTCAACTTATCTCTCAACATCATGGTGCTGATAGGTTCATATACTTGTTTAATAATCAGTTTGGTCTCATCTGTTTAGGTAATCTCTTTACCATATACCTTAACCTCTCAAACGCTGAATCCATATTACCTTGTGCATCTACATAGTCCTCTTTATATGAACCTAATAATACACTCCATTCCTTAAATAAAAATCACCACAAAAATATTCATAACATCGTCCATGATAATCACATATCCCTACTCTTCTCTATCCATACATCTATTCATATCTCAACACTCTCTACTATCTGTTTAATAAAATCATCTTGATATGGATATGTTATAAACGGTACATGTGGTACTGCTAATCTAGGATTGTATGTCCATAAAAACATATTAAAGAAAAAAATTGGGTCGTCCTTACATTTCCTTATTATCTCAACCCAACCCTCTGGACTTGTATACTTAAGTAACTCTAATCTTTTCTCCTTGTTGTTATTCTGTACCTGCTCTATATACTCCTGCCTACTCTTCACACTCTTACTTACGTTGTCCCTCCATTTTAATAACTTCTGCTCAAAACTTAATCACTCAAAATTTAAATCAGATTCACTTAAACTGTCCTCTTCTATATCCATAATATGCTTAAGCGTAAGCGTTTTCGTCGCTTTCGTATCTACCATGTCGGTCTTATATTATATAAACACTACTCAGCATTACTCGGTATTACTCAGAATAATACTCTAACAACATATCGTCTACACTACGATGCTCTATCTCTGCTTCTACCTTGTGACTATTCTCTGTTCTTTGTGTGTTCCATTCGTTAGGACATCTAGCCTTTAACACCCTTAAACTAAAATCTCATGTATTATCTTTCTCTACTCATTTATGAACCTTTGTCTTCGCATCCCTTATTAACTTTGTCTTAGCAAACTCTACCTCATTCCTAAAATCTTCATCATTCTTATAATAGTTACGATACGTCTGTGTAGTAAATCATGCTGCTGCACACGCCTCTTGTATCGTCCAGTCGTCCTCTATCGCACTTATAAATATACGCTTCTGACTATCTCATATCCTGTGAGTCTCACTTCTTAACTCACTATCCCAATAAATCTTCCTCTTTTGATAAACTCATTTTGGCATCCTCTATTTATTAGTATGTAAATTGTGCCTTACACTGGCTACAACTGTGATATATATAAAAAAATTTTAATTTCAAGTCTAATTTAAAAAAGGAGTCCCTTTACTTAGACTCCCCTCCCCCTGTGGCTAACATCTTATAAATTTCATTCCATTGCGCTCTATATGCCTTTGCCTTTGCACTATCTTCCCATATACTACACCATGCATTGATGTTGTGTTCTACATCCCTCGCATAACTTCCTGAACTCTCACTAAATGTGTCTAATACCTTTGGTCATTGTTTTCCTTTAGCCATTGTTATTTTATTAATCATCTAAATTTCATGTTACCCAATCATAATACTCATCCCAATTAATTTTCATACCCCTATTCTTCATAAAGTCATAACACTTCTTAATAATAGCTTCTTTATCTTCACATTCTTTATTATATAAATCTTGGTAGTAATTAGCATTTATTTCGTTTTCTGCAACTTTTTGCAACCTACTGTTCTCTGCCTCCAGTTCCTCTATCCTATCCTTGACCTTTAATACAGCCCTCCTTTCAGCATCATTTCTAGTGATATATCTTCAGTCTTTTTCCAGCACCACACCTAGCCTTATTAGCCTTTCAAGTCACCTCACATTCTTACCTTTTTTACCTAAATATTCTAGTATTCATTTCTTTGTATCAAAGTACATACTAACTGGTATTACTATATAAAAATACAACTTATTGCAACTTCAATATATTTATTGTAAAAAAAAATTCAAGTCTTTTTTTAAATTTATTACTAATTTATGAAAAAATATATAAAAAAATATATAATATAGTACAAAAAATATAAAATATAGTACCCGTGATTTTTTTAAACAAACCCGCACGCGCATTGGACTTTCCCCCTGCCCCCGTGTACTCCATTATTTTTTCTATATATGCCCCCCTTTTTTCTACTTTGGAGATTTTATCTCCTGACTTTTTTGTATTTTATTTTTTTTATTTTTTGGAATTCTTTGTAGTTCTTTGTAGTTCTGACCTGATGTTTCTAGTGCTTTGGTTTGTATTTTTTCTCTTTCTCTTTTTCTCTAGGACTAGTAAATAATATATATTTTTCTCTATGACTAGTAAATATATGTATATGATTGTATAAGTATGTAGTATGTGTAGTGTATATAATTAATAGTATGTTGTATAATGTATAATGATAGTGTTTTTATTTTTTTGTGTGCGAT
Source organism: Methanobrevibacter sp. (assembly GCA_017652345.1). The sequence continues at coordinate 14,715 of JAGCBE010000471.1, read as the reverse complement.
TTTTATTTTGGTGTGATTTGTATTGGTTTTTTGTGGTGCAGTTTATATGGTGTGTTTATATATAATGTTTATGGTGTTTTTATACTTTGTGTGATGTGTTTATATTGTTTTTTATTTTTTTTGGATTTTTTTATATTTTTTTTTGATGGATTTTTTTTACTTTTTTTGTTTTTTGATTATTTTTTTGTTGTTTCATCTATTTTTTTGACTGTATTTTTACTAATCGTTGACTGATGTTTCGTATTCTTTTTTCTTTTCAATTTTTTTTATTGATTCTTCTATTGATTTTTATTTTTTTTTGATTATACTGATGGCGTTATCATGTGATGGTGCAAAAAACATTGCAGGATTATAACAAGGTCATTAACATTTCAATATTATGTGGTATATATAGCAAGGTTGCTTTTTACTTTTTATACATACAACAATGAAAAAAAATTATTACATTTACGTCTGATTGAATGACAAGGACACAAAAAAACAGGAAATTAATACTTTAGAAGCTAGCAAAGTAGCTAAAAATTTAGCTTGTAAATTGTTTGGAGGTGCTACAATATACGAATGTGATGGTGTTTACACTCATGATAATTGAGATATTGTAGTGGAAAAGACACTAAAAATTGAATTATTACAATGTGAATTTAGTCCAGTAGTGGAATTTGTAAAAACTCTAAAAACTGCGTTTAATCAAGAATCTATACTTGTAAAAAGTCAAGTTGAAAACTGCGATTTCATGTAGAATTATTAAAATTATACTTTTTACCTGCAGCCTTGCAATACATACCACATGATTATGTTTTTTTACAGGTGATACCTGCAAAAAAGCGATTTTACTTTTTACTATATCAAAATGAGAAAAATCACAATCGAAACAACAAGAGCTTTTGCTAACATGAAAGCAATGACAAAATCAAACGTTTGTGTTGATTATGGTGTAAATGGTCACATGTATTACTATTTACACAACAATTTAATTTGAGACTACGACCAAAAAAATTGAAAATTGACAATTAGAGACGCTTGACGACAATCGAACACAACAAAAGAACGCTTGAATTGAATTTTGTACGCGTTTTGAATTAATGTTTGAATTTATCAAAAAGACTGGCAATGGTATATTTGAGATGAAAAACGAAATTGAGAAAAAACTTTCAACGTTTAAACCTTATACTTTAGCAGGTAAAATCCTGCTAACATGGTGAAAATCTAGGTAAATACTAGGATTCATCGTTTTTACTTTTTATACTTATAAAGATGGACAAAAAAATTAATGAATTTATTGCAAGTTGCAATGAAAACGATTTTGAATTTTTACTGGACATTAGTGATAATGATTTAATTTGTGATGAAAATGATTTTTTGGATTCAGTATGTGATTATGAATTTGAGGATGTGGATAGTTTAGTTGATGCGTATTTTAGATATTAATTTACTATCATGATTTATTTATTATTAGTGTCAATACCATTGGTATTTATAGTATTAGTGCAAGAAAAAAACGTATTTATAAAATGGATTGCTGGATTATGTATGGTGTGTATTTATTTGATTTTGATTATTACTATTGTAGGTGGATAAAATCCACCTCTATGTTGTTGAACTGGTGGAAATCCAGTCAATAGCTTTTTACTTTTTACATATTACAAGATGAAAAAAAACGAAATTTTGGACTTGTTACAAAGTCTAGCAAGAAGTCAAGGATGTTGGTGACGTCTATTGTACGAAGTTGGTGAAAATTTAGATGAATTTTTGGACGAATTAGAATCCAAGAATTTTAAAAGCTGATTAGATTTGATTTTATTTCTAGAATTAAATTAAAATGGAATTAAAAACACAAGGTGAATTGTTGCTGGATATCCTAAATGAGGATGGTGAATTTTACTCAATAAATGACTTTTTAGTTTATAGTACTGAAGACGATAGAAATAGAATTGAAAAAAAATTAGTAGATGTGGACTATAAACAATACCTAGATTATATGGATTCTTTTAATTTTGTAAACAAAGACGAAGTATATTGTGCAGTTTGTGAATATTGGGAACACACACAAAAAAAGCAAGCTTGCATGTGAGATTGTGTAGACTTTTGAGAATCTGCAGATTATTACATAGCAAGTAGGTGATTAGAATTTGATGATTAATTGGATTTTGATAATTACTAGGTTGCTATTATGGTAACCTAGTAAAATCAACATCTAGTTGAATTTTTATATTTTTATACAATTACAAGATGGAAAAACCTTGACTAATTATTAGTAAAGACTGGATTAAAGAACATTATGAAAAACAATTTAATCAGTTGAAAACTATGTTTTGAGATGATTGGTATTTATACCAGTATTACACTACTTATTATTTAGTAGTTTGAGATTGTGAGACTAGTTTTATTAGTATTAAACTAGATTTTGCATCTGTAGTAAATTGAGTAGAATTTGGTGTTTTAGTTAGTAAACATTAATCATGAAAATTACTGATAAAATCCACTATATGTGGTCTATTGTGTTTATGTATAATCACAACAAAGGAAATAAAAATTATACAAAAAAAGAATTAGAAAAAATTATATCACAATTAGATTACGCAATTACTGAAATTGTACACAATCCAGATTTTGATGCTTTGGTTGAGATGGAAAAAATTTTACTTTGTAAACAAAAAAAATAAAAATGTGACTTTGAACTATTTGAGCTATTATTTGAGCTATTATTTGTATATCTTTTGTTTTATTTGGTAAATAATGAAAAATGACCGTAAAAGATTTAAAAAAACTTTTAAAAGAATTTAACGATGATGACTGGGTTTTGATTAGATGATTTACAAAAGATTATGACGGTGAGCTGGTAACATCTGAACGTGAACTTGAAAAACAAGATTGTATGGTATCCAATTATAATTGAAAACAACGTTTGATATTGGATGCTACTAGGTTATAAGATTTATACATTGGGACTTGCGTTTACAAGTCTCAATAATAAGGTTATTAAAAGTTTGTAACATGTTTTTATCTTTTAATCTATTAAAAATGTTTAACGAATTAAAATTACAATTATTAAAATTGTACAAATGAAAGGAATCATCAAAATTGACAGATGATGAGAAAGAAAAGCTTTTAGCAGTTATAAAGAATATGGAGACTAGAATTGAACAGTTAGAGACTACTTATTTAGAAGTTAATAATACTATGAATAATTACGTAGATTATGTTTGAAAATTGCTAAAACAAAGAGTTCCTAGTTATAACTGATTGTAAAATTTAAATTAAATGGTTTGATGTTATGAGTGGAGTGTTATACCACAAAGGCATCAGACCATTAAAATTTAGATTTTGCACAACGAAAGTACCTGGCAAAACTAATCAAAAAAATTATGATTTTATTTTTTAAAACATACGATTATGAAAAAAAATGTAAAAACACAATGAGACACAATTTTTGTATGTGATGATTATTGATGTAAAAAAGCATGAACATACAAGGATTGAGTGTTTGAGGTGATGCGTGACCCTTATAAACATACGTTTGTAAAATTAAACGCATATTGATTTAATGTTGATGTATTAAAATCTATTAGTGATAAAAATCCGTCATCATTAATACGTGTAAAACAAAAGTGAAACAAAATCAAATTAGAGATTTGATTAAACATTGCTTTGAGTGTTTGAATCTATTTAAATTTTGATGGTGAGTTGCAATTATTTATACCAAAAGATAAATTTGCTATTGCAATTTAAAAAAAAATCTATATAATACAATTACACAATTTGTAAGAATTGTAGTACTTGTAATTGTATGTATATAAGTAAAAAGTAAAACGCAAAGAACCTATTAACTGATGGCTGTTTGAAGTAGGATAGCAAACACTATCAGACGAGAACAGCCTACTATCCTACACAGTTAGTAGGTTTTTTGTTTTTGTGTTTTGTTTTTTATTTGTTAATATATCAAGATGATTTGATTATTAATATGTGTTATAGTGTTGATTATTTGAAAATTAATATGATTAAGTGTTGATACTTGTATTTGAATTGCTTTTGGATTATGGATATGTTTTGCAATTCTATACGTTTTTATTTTATAAACAAATTATAAAATGTATGAAAACTTTGATGAGATAGAACAACAGAACAGAATAAACGAGAATAATGCTAAGTTGGTATTAACTCCTAAATTTATTCCATTGTATCCGTGAATGCTTACAAAATGATTTACAATATTAGAAGCTTGTTTGTATGGGTTTATTAATTTCTTTTTATATGGCAACAATAATTTTTATTGTACTAATGAACAATTAGCTGAATTGTTTAACACAAGTACAGTCACAATTAGTAAAGCAATTCAAAAACTATGTAAAGAAAAATTAATAGAAGTTGACTACGAAATAAAATCATGATGATGAAAAATTAGATTTATAAAATCTTTATCTCCAACATTAAAAAATTTATCGTCAGACATTAAAAATTTTAATGGAATATATAATAAGATAAATAATAATATAAATAAAGTTCCTAGAAATTCTAACAACACTATCGAGGACGATAAAACTAACTTATTAAAAAGTAAAAATAATAACACGTTGAAAAATTGGAGTGGTGAGTTGACATTATCAGAAAATGTTATAGAGTGGTTGATAGAATACAACAATATCAGAAAAAAGAAATTAGAAAAACTAACAGATAAATGAAGACAGCTTGTTATAAATAAATTAAAAACATTATGACATTGAACAGATGAATGAATGATAGCAGTTTTACAACAATCTATTGAAAATGGTTGGGAATGATTGTTTGAAGTAAAATGATTTAAACCAAAAATTAAAGTAGAGGATTATGAAAACAATTTACAGTTGTTTTTAAACAAAATGAAAACAGATTATGAATGATTAAAGAACGAATTAGGTAAAGATAAATTCTTTGAGTTAAAGAAAAAGGCTTTGGAATATTGAGCATTAAATAAACTTTTATAATTTAACACAAAAAACAAATGATTGACTATTTAGAATCAGCCAGGTCTCCATTTACTTGGTGAGTTGAAAGTTTAAACAAAAGGTTTTGAAGACCTTGAAAAAGAGATTTAATTACACTATTCTGATATATGAGTAGTGGAAAAACAGAATTTACTTATTTTGTATCCAGAAAGAATGCAGAAATAGGTAATAAAGTATGTTATATATCACTAGAACTACCAGAATTTGATATGAAATTAAGAATAGCAAGGAAAAGAGCATGAGTAAGTAAAGATGACGCACAGACATGAAATTATAGTTTGAATCAAAAAAATATTGTTAATCAAGAAATGGAAAAGATGAACAATTTTGAAAACTTGTATATAATTAAACCAGACGATTGTTGAATATGATGAATAGAAAAAACAATCCACGAATATTATGACAAATGATGTAGATTATTTGTAATAGATAACTTAGATAAAATTCCTTGAAATGAAAATGATAACGTAAGACAACAGGAAATTAGTAGCAAGTTACAAGATATTAAAAACGAATTTAATATTTGTATAATATTAATACATCATGCAAAAAAACCATTTAATTCTCAGCAACAATATATGCCAGCTTGAATGGTTTGATTAAGATGAAGTCAAAAGATATTAGACAACAGTACACAGGTATTTGAAGTATATAGAGATTTAGACCCTGAAAACGAATGAGAAGAGATAAAAGCAAGAGTAACATTATATCAGTATAAAGATACTTTTGAATGAGCTAATTGAAGTGTTGATATTTATTTTAACAAATGAGATTATACAGAAAAATGGACTGGACAACAAAACTAGCACAAATGGGGATTAAGGTTCTCCACAAAGACGAAAACAATTTGGTATTAGAGACCACAAAATTAATAGATACACTATTCTATGTAAGTTCAACAAATAAATGGAGAATAGATAGGATTCAAGAAGATGACTTTTACAAGGATGGTAAACTAACAGAACGTAACATTTTATATTATTACAAATAACATGAAACAAAAACAAATTAATCCACAATCATTTAAAAAATTATGGAAAACAAAAAAAGCTACTGAGAATATAGAACCAATATTGTTAGAAATAATTAAAGAGTATCGAACAAAGACACATAAACCACAATGAAATGTAACATGGAAAGATATAGCAGACCGTGTATTTTCTGAATACATAAGATTAAAGAATACAAGAACAGATTGAACATGTAAATGTGTAACATGCTGAGCAATATTACCTTATACAGAAATCCAGAACTGACACTTTATATCAAGATGAAATATGAAATATAGATTTTTAGAAGAGAATTGCCATCCACAATGTTATAAATGTAATTGTATCCTATCAGGTAACTATCAACATTACACAATATACATGATAGATAAATACTGAATGAATAAAGTACAAGAAATGATGAATGATAAAACAACAAAAGAATATAAACAATATGAATATGAAGAGATGATAACAGAACGATACCAGTACATAACTAAGAAAAAAAGAAAAGAAAAAAAATAAAAAAAAGTCTTGCAATTTAACAAAAAATGATTATAATACAATTGTTAGTAAAGATGTTTAACTTTTTATTTATTTACAAACATTAAAATGACAGAAGAAAATTTTACAAACCTAGAGTTAGATGTTGAGTTAGAATCAGAAGCACAAATGATTGCTAACTATGAAGATGAACTAATGGAGTTCAAAACAAAGTACAGGACTGATAAAGATTTTAGAAAGATGTTGTTTGATAGATACGATGCACGTATCGTATGGGAAGAATGGGATGAGTGTTATTGATTATACATCTGAGATGATTACTTGTGGATGTCTAGCAGATTAGATAGATGTCTAGAGAAAATGTATAATGAGATTGAAAGAATAAAGAACAAAAGAATTAGAGAAGAAAACAATTTACCTTTTTAACATTACAACATGAACTGAACTAATGAAAAAATAAAATCAGTAAACGACATGGAGTTTACAACAGAAATTATATGAAATAAAACGTGGTATTATTTGGTATGAAAAGAACCACGTTGTACAATATTGAAATCATGATTAAAGTGAGATAGTTGTACTGTAATGGTTTGTATAAGATATAGAGATGATGAGTGAAGATTAACATGAAGCCTAGATTTAATATGATTTGCAGATAATGTTGAAGAATGAAAGAACATGATGATGAAAATGTATAATAAAGCTTTAAATTTTAAAATACCAACATGAAAAGAATAATAGAAGTAAGGAACTCACGTACATATAACTTATGAAACTATGAGAATGAGAAACCAGAAATATCTATAACATATGAATTAGATGAATGAGAAGATGTAAACGCAGTAGCAGATAAATTAAAAAGATATATAGATTCAAAGTTAGATGAACGAGACCCTAAAAGAGATGAAGGTTCAGAGCCATTACCATTTTAATGGTGACTCTCAAAAATCAGATTTATAATTTAAAACTAAATAACATGTATTACAAAGCAAAAGTAAACAACCTAGCACCATCAAGTTTAGATGCACCTATCTTTGCTATCAGTAGAGATGAGAAAGTTAATTGAGAATGGAAACAAGTTGAATACAGAGAAGACCATGAGTTATCATGAACATTAACAAGAGTGTTTTATACATCGCAGGATAAGTATCCTAAATTAAATTTGTGGTTTAAAACTGAAGATTGAAACAACATTATATATAGAGCAAGTTTATCAAAGACAATTAGAAATTTGTTGTATAAATTATCTGCACCAAAGACAATAGATAAGGTTGTGTTAAAAGCTAATTGGTTTAATGGTAAGGATAAAGATGGTAAAGATAGTGTAATAAGATATGTATCAGTGTTTGTTGATTGACAGAAACGAGACAATCCATTTGATAAAGACGACCCTAAAATTAAACCAAAAGTAATAGAATCCAATTGAAAGTTTTATTGATATGATTGGGACGAAGTAGATAGATTTATAATAGAAGATTTAATACCAACTATAAATTTAAAGTTAGTTAATAAGTACGAAAAGGACGAAAAAGAGGAACAACCAGTACCTGTAGAAAGAAAAAATGAAAATCCAGAAGATGTTTTACCTTTTAATTAGGAGATAAGTAACCTCCATAAAAGGCTTAAAAGTTTTTACCTTTTTAAACTAAATAAAGATGTGATTATGAAGCTGAAATGTTATCAGATATGATATGAAAGATATCAACCCTTTAATTATAATGTATTGTGTAAGGAACTGAATGACGGACGCAGACTTTTGTAAACGTTTATGAATGTCACCAGTAACATTAAGGAACTGGAGACGTAGATGAAGTATACCAGTACAGATGGTACATAAATTAAAGAAAATATTAGACATAAATTTTATGGATTTACATGCCGTTAATACAGATGGAATTGAATAACAAATCAAATAAATCAAATAAATCATGGGATAACTTAGTGGATGAAGCATCAGACATAATAAATTCAGAATATCCAACAAGAAAAGATATGGTTAGATTAAGTAAGATTGAATTTGATATGTCTGTTGTTGCATCAAAAGCAAGTGAGGTTGCTTTACAAGAAGAAGAAAATTATAACTTTAAGAGAAGTAGTGTTGTACTTGATGAAAGATGAAAGAAAAGAAGTATAACAGAAGCTACTGAGGTGTGAAAGTATGTAGCAGAAAAAGAACATTGATGTTATAGAAGCATGAAAGAGAAAGCTAAATGAATGTGGCAAATTGTAGCATCAGTGAGATGATTTAAAATATCTGTGTATAGTTCAGAAAAAGAGAATGATGAAATGATGTGAAGTAATTACACATGATTAGAATAATAACCTTTTAAATTATTTTAAACCTTTTAAACCTTTTAAATTTTTAAAACAAAAATGAGACCGACAAAATTTATTTCACCTATTAGTATATTACCTATTGTATTTTGATTATTAATAATAATTGGCTTAGTACTGATGATAAAATTCAGTATACAACAAGATGATGTTGAGTATGAACAAACTACCACACAAGAATCTGAACAACGCTCTATTGATTTTAAGAGACAAAAGGAACTGGTATTACAAGACATAAAAAGTAAACAAAAAGAATATCATGAGTATGAATTGAAAATGATACAGGTTCATAAAGAAGCTGATGAGTTAAGATTGAAAGTGAAAGAGTTAGATAAACAGATATATTGAACTCCAGAATTAATTAGTGTTATGGATAAGATATGTGAATTAAGTAAAGATAGTCCTATGTGTTGAGATTATGAGATGTTAAATGATTTAAAAGAGGTTGCAGAAAAAAGGAACGTAAACTACAAGATATTACTATGAATAATGTATTGAGAATCACATATATGAGTAAACTTTAAACCATATAATTGTAGAGTAAGTAATAATTGGGCTGGTTTAAAGGCAAGGAAATATGATGATTGATGATTATCTGAGTGGTATAATATACAATACGCATGATTAAATAATGATTTACAAAGAGAATTAAGTTGATGTTGGTTGTATTATTTTGAAGATGTACATACATTCTTTGAATCATTAGCAAATACTATTGGTATTGGGTATGCTAAATGTAATGGTGATATATATTGTATTAGTAAATCGTATGTATGACACGAATCATGAGCATGGGTAAATAATGTATGGAAATTTTTATCTATTAACTAATAACAAAATGTTAATAAGTTTATTACAATTAGTAATTCAGTTATACAGTTGTTTGAACTATTGAGAATATAAAGATATGTGTATTGATGAAACAGTGAATTGAATATACACAGAGATAGACTATTTTATTTGAGAATATTATTAGAGATGTATGTAAAGACAGAGAAGGCAACGATAAGACAACGACTAAAAGAAATAGAATTGTTAAAGAAAGAGAATAAAGAATTAAGAGAAAGTAATGAAACACAATATGAATTGATAAAGAAGTTGTTGAAAGAGAATGAGAAGTTAAAACTTTTAGCTAAATAATATATAGAGATGAGTAAAGAAAAAAAGAAAGCAGAATTAGAAAAAAAGTTAGCAGAAGTTAAGATAAGGTATGATAAGGCTTGTGAAGAAATGAATTACCGAATTGAAGTAGAGGCTAAACTATATAAAGATATGGATAAACTATATACAGAATTAGCAAAATATGAAGACTAATTAGATTTTTATATTTATAATTAAGATAGAATGAAATTTATATTAACTAAAGCATCAAACCGAAAGTATAAGGATGGAAAACATAAAGCTATATCCAGCTCGCCAATAAATGATTTAATTAGTTATTTGAAATAATGGAAGAACTACTAAACAAACTTATAGAGAAAAGGTGGAAACCTTTTAGGAGGAATAGTAATAAGGCTTACTATAGACCAGAATGACCAGATGAGTTCTATTTCTGAGAAAATGGATATTGATATATCTATAATCGGAGGCAATTAGTAAGTAAAGAAAGTTGACTATGGCAATTCGTGTGTGAGAATGGAATGGTAGATAATATATATTGTACTTGGGATAAATATGATGAAAACAGTTGTCCTGTACCTAATCAACAACACTTAGATAAATATTATGAATACCGACTAATAGAAAGTGCATTGAAAGATGAGAGTGAGTTAGAGAGTTTTATTTTAGATAACATTAAGATAGATGTATAAAGCTGTAAGTATTTGTATAGGTATTATGTTGATAATAATTTTGATAAGTGGATTTAAATCTGGGAAATATTTTAAAAAATGAGAAATATTAAAAGCTATATTTTTTGAGATAATGTGGATATGAACGATAATTATAGTTTTATTGAGTAATTAGACTTTTATATTTATAATATATATGAGATGGTTACACCAAAGAAGATAATAATACAAGACCTTGAACTAGCAGATAAGGAGATAGCAAGGTTAAGAAAAGAGAATAAGAACTTAAAACTCATTATCGAAGACAGCGAAAAACAGATGAAATTGTATATGGAAGATAGAGATAATTTAAGAAAAGAAAACAAAGAACTGAAAGATAAATTAGATAAGTTAAGAACAGATAATATCTATGAAGAATGACTTTATGAATAGATGGAAAGATAACTCGCCATAAAGGGTTTCGATATTTCATATATCGTGGGAACTACGATAGTGCCTACAACAAATTATTAATTTGATACAAAAATAAAAAGGGTGGAACAAGTATCCACTCTTTTTTATTTATTGCTCTTATCGTTTTTTTGATAACGGTACTACCTATTGTTTCTATTAATTATTTCTTAACTTCTGTGTCATCTCTTCTATGTATTTCAAATTATTATTTCTAATATATTCATTTATTTCATGTAATTTATCTTTCAGTTCTTGTGAGTTGGTAGCATGTCGTAGTTGTGAGTTATATTCTAAAGCATTAAGACAAGCTGTTTTAACTTTCTCAAGTCTTTTTAGTTCACTCAAATTATTTTCTCATACTTTCAGATATACATAGGCTCGTGTATGGAATATATCATTATCGTATAATGCTTTATTACTTACATTTAAGTTATAGTATTGATGTTTACTTCCTGCATAGTTATCTTTTATTTTCTTTTGTCAGTCCTCTATTATCTCATTAACACAATGACTAACTCATGCATATTCAGACTGTATTGCTCTATCTATATTTCAGTTATCATTAACATCTAACACATAGTCTGTTGTGTAGTCAAAACTTACAGCAAGGTTATAATTCTTATTCATTAGCTTATTACATTTATCATCATCTTTAAATAATACTGAATAATAAGCTGTTTTTTTGTTTGGAAACTTTTCATTCCACCAATTACATACTAATTCTACTGCACTTCTTGTATACCATCATCAACCTTTTCTTCTTCATAATGTATAACTCTTATCATCTATTTCTTTTATTTCATCTAAACTAAATTTATAATTCCATAAGTCAGACATCATACCTACAGCACAGAATATACTACAACTACTTTTACTCCATGTCTGCTTTCATTGGTTATAGTCAAACCTTATAGCATCTTGCATAACTAATTCTGGTAGTCATTCCACCTCTCCACTTGTTAATAGAAAGTCTGTTTCTTTATGTCCACTTCATAAGCAACCATTAACATCAGGTATTATCATCATAAACTTTGTTTATAAAGTAAATTATTTATTTCTACTGCTACATCTCTCATTAATACTTTTAGTTTCTCATCCCCAGTTAGTTCATATTGTTCTTGCAAGTCATCTAATACAGCTAGTCTATCATCTATTCTTCTACTTGTATCATTATCAATATGTATTGTCTCCATATTTTTAGATTAAGATATAAATTATCTATCATCTTTTTTAAATTCATACTGGACTTTTTTACCACATACTTCCTTAACTACTGATGGTTGTGTCTTTAATACCACCATAATGTCTGATATTGCACATCTTGTGCAGTCTCTTTCTCCTAGTCTATCACATTCCTGACATATGTCTTCAGGATGTAAGACTTTATCTATTCTATCTAGTCTTCACATTTTAGTTGGTTATTGATAAATTTTATTCTTTCTAATACTTTCTGCTTTTGAGTACAAATATCTTTAAAATATTTTCAGGATATTCATAACTCATCAATATCAAACTCATCTATTTTTTTATTTATTTCGTTTAATAACATTACTAGGTTTTGTTTTTCTAATTCTAATTCGTTCATTTTTTGTTTTTTAAATGATAAAGTTTTAATTCATCATCTGTATTATTCCATATACGATACCTACACTACATAATACATATAGTATAAGCATTAGTATATCTCTCATTAATTCCCTTTTGAGCTTCTTATAGTAATTTTCCATCTCGTAGTTTATTTTCTAAATCAAGGACATTCTGTACCTCTAACTTATCAAATCAACTTCTTACTTTATCCCTGTAGTAATTGTTTATATGGTTTTCTAACACTTCAATTATATCTTCTTTAAACTTATCACTCCAAACTTGTTTGTTCATTAATAACACTTGGCACAACTGCTCTACACATGTAGCATTAACAAATACTCTATGTCGGTTATCATGTGTTAACACATCTAACAACTTACAATTTACTTCATTAGTAAGTCAAAGTCTTGAATGTGGATAGCAATGGTGTGTATTAACTTGTTTTCTTAATTCTCTATTTCTTTCTTTATTTTTGCTCATCTATTTTTTTATAAAGGTTATATACAACTTGTGACATGGCATAACTTCAACTTGCAAATATTACTATCTGTTCCCATTGCAATGGATACTTGTTTATTATTATCTGTCATACATATAGTATAACTCATAATAATATACATAAACCTACTGATACATAAGTTTTAGATAGTCATAACTTTCATGATAGATAAGTTATTACATTGACTACTAAACCACTTAACATAGTAATTAGTACTCATTCCATCTTGTTTATTATTTATTAGATAAAGCATTTTTAACTCGTGATAAGTCTACTTGTATTTCTCTTAATGTTGTTTCTATTTTCACCAAGTCTACACTTCTCTGAAATTCTTCTAAATTACTTATTCTACTTGTTAATGTAGCATAGGCTACTCATATTCAAAAGACAAATACACAAAAACTTATAATTCTTGCTGGGTTAGTTATATACTCTCGCCGTTTATTCATTTGCTTTATATTTAGCATATAAAGGTAAGTTCAATATACTTCACTCTACTATCTCAATTCTACTATCTCAAGCAGGGATAGATAAACTCTGTCAAGCTACACTCAATGTTGTTGGAGTTGCTAGTGGATATACTACTATTACAGGTGTTCAAGCTGCTAATTGAGAGGCTAACCATTGTTTGAAGTCAGCGGCTGTATCTATTGTATTACTAACACGAACTGTCAAAGAAAAAGCACTACTTCCGCCAGACCACCCTGCACAAACTTCATCGGCATCATATATATAATTCCTACTTACTGATTTGAAGTGAGTATAAACTGTTAGTGTCTCCCCTAATGGGGCAGTCCCTATTGTCCATATTTTACCATCAGGAACGCTGTAATAAAATACATTTGTGTTAACTTTTCCCCACGCCGGTGATTTTAGCCAATTCTCATCACCTGTCAAAACTGCTACTCCAACCTTAGTAATAACATCTCCACTCAATATCTCTTGCTCATCTTTGTAATCTCATACTCATAATAAGTCTTCACAAGTTGCTGTTCAACCATCATAATAAGGCTCATAAGTTGTTGCTTGATTACCTGCTTCTAATTGTGGATTAGTTATGCTAACAATAGTTCAAGCTGTAGGTGTTGGATATCATCGTGCTCATATCAATAAATAGTTGGTAGTCGCACTTGTAGTAAATGTAGTATTAGCATAGGATGTTATTGCACTACTATAATCATCCATATCTTCTATACTTGCATATTCTGTAGTCAAGACATAATTTACACCTTGAATAGCACTATAACTAAATGTGTATGTTGTATTCGGTTCAACAGCAATAATTTTTGCAATACCTCTCCTTGTTCAATCTGCTACCCAACTATCACCACTAATTTTAATAGGCTTACATCCAATAGATGATGTTACCAATATTGAGTAATAATCACCACCATACATATTTTTAGCATTTTCTGAATGAACTCATATAGTTTCAGTTGTTCATTCTACATATACTTCTATATTACTATAGTCTTCTGCTCAAGCTGTTGGTGTATCTCATACAGGCTCTAAAAAGTTTCAGTTCACTACTTCATAATATCATATCACTCCATCACTCTTTCTCTTACAAGGTATCC
>JAGCBE010000470.1 GCA_017652345.1 Methanobrevibacter sp. | reverse complement strand
ATAGCAGTTTGACCAACCAGGTCATTTAAAGGGGTTCCACTCTCATCAGCAACTAGGTTAAGTACTTCCCCAGCACTCAACCCTTTACCCTTTGCTTTGATTCCTGCTTCCCTAAACATTTTATTTTTACTATTAGCAAATGTATCAGCAATAGCATTACCTAATATTTCTTCTTTATTTTCCATATTATTTTTCCTTTCTATAATTTAATATTTTGTTTCATCTTTTTATAGTGTGATGATTCACCTTTATTTGCTAGTACTTTTAAGAGCACTAGTTAAATCAGCAACTTGTTGTTGTAGTTGTTGTAATTGTGTTGCTTGATTTGTCTTTTTATTTTTAGAATATGTATATGCTCTATAACTAGCAGTAGTGGTAAAATGGAGCACCATAAAAAATAAAGTACAAATTCCTACAATTAACCCAATAGTCATTACTTATCACCCCCTTTTTTCTCATCATCTTTATCCATAGTTTTCTGTTCTTTCTCACCTTCTTTTAAGGTTTTCTTTTCTTCATCTTTGACAGTTGGACTATCCTTTCCATATCTTTCTTCTAGATATCTTAGTCTTCTTTCATGGTCTTGTAGCATGTCATGTTCATAACCAATTCTGTCATCCATGTCTTTACCATCTTTGGTTTCACCTTTGTCAAAGTCTTTACCTGCTTCTTCATGTTGCTTTTGTAATTCTTTGTCAACTTTCTTTTGGTAATCACCTAAAAAATCACTACTCATTTGTATTACTCCTTTCTTCTTGTTTTCTTAGTTCCACAAAGGATAAAAATAAATCTTTACACTTATTAATTACATTAGCAGGTACACTTTTACCCCTAATGCTATATCAGTTACCATTATAAAGATTTAAGACATTTACAAAGTCAAAGGTTTCAGCATTAGTTAATGCTAATAATTCTACTAACTTAAAGAGCATTACTTCCTTGTCAGTACTAATACATACATCAAATGCTTCTTGACCTTTCCAACAGTTATTAACAATCAAATCTAGATGAGTTCTATAAATTCCATCAGGATAATAAATAGTCTTTCATCTTGGATACTCATATAAATAAGTATGTAAAAATCTAAGTAATTCATCCTTTGTATTTTCAATGTGTGTTTTTAATTCATCAGATGGTTCAAGTTGTACTTGGTGAAAATATTTTCTATATCCATTCACCTTAGCATATGACCCACCACTCAATAGACTATCCACACTATCACCATAAAAAGATTTTTGTTCTTTATCCAATTTAGTGTAATAGTCTTGGTCAAAATTAATAGATACTTCCATCTTGTTTACATATGGTTGGATTTCATTAATTAAATTCTTACCATGTAAAATAACATATCTACTAAATCTTGTGTATAATTTATCTTTGTCAATTTGTTTACCTTTAATGTATAAATTTTTCATTTGGATTACTCCTTAATAATATATTCAGTTTCTTCAAGTAAAATACCATGCTTAACAGTTCTTGGTTTAAGGGTTAGAAACTTAGACCCCATATTAATATCAGTTAATTTTGGTTGTTTAATGCTCTTGTGGATATCATCTCATTTAAGACCACTCATAGCACTCTTGCTTTCAATAATGTTTAAATCTTTATCACCAGATAAATATTTTTTTGGACAAATATATTTGAATGATTT
>JAGCBE010000469.1 GCA_017652345.1 Methanobrevibacter sp. | reverse complement strand
ATATTACAACCTACCACCCACCTAGACCGTCGCCGCCGTCTTCCCCACGCGAAAAAACAAGAACATACATTCGAAACCGTCCGGATCTGTCCGGTACGTCACGAACATATGTTCGATAAAACGGAAACCGTCCGCCATGAACCGGTACATGATCTAAGAGCTGCTATGTGCTGTTGCAGATATTAAAAACATCAATATCAATGATTTTATATATCCAATTACAAAATATTAAAATACATCAAGAAAATAACAAAAATCAACCCCACTGTTTTTAGTGGGGTTGTAAATTATGAAACAATTGTATTGTTATCAAAATCATATGTATACATCATCTCCAAATCATGCCACAATGTGACACCCTGTGCAAAAATTGCTTTCATGATATTAATATGATTTGTTGGTATGTTAGCTGTTAAATTAACTTCACTACATTTTACATAATTAAAAATTCTTCTTGATTTCAATTCCGGTACTTTGTAATCATTTACTTTATACCCAAACTTAGAAAAATAATTATCTATCGTTTTCATTTCTTCATATTGTGGAACATATACACATTTTGTGAATCCATGTTTTCCAATATTAAATAATGAATTGCAACAAGCTACACCACTTGATGTATTACCCTTTGTTTTTGCATCTCTAAGTGACGCATTAACACTATCAATTGCTTTGGTTGAATTGTATCTAATATTGTTTTCTGTTTGTGCTGCGTCAATTTCAGTATTTCCCATATCCATTAAAGAATTAATATATCCGCCCACATTTAAACTTGTTGCATCAGATACCATATTGATTAGCTGCCCTGTTTCCTTTTGTACAGTGTCAATATTATTATTAAAAATTGCCAAATCTTTATCACTTTTTATATATTCAATTGAATTAGTTAACGCATTTCTTTGGCTTGAAATATATGCACCATATGAATTATGTATATATGGAAGATCTGCATTTTCAAGTCCTGTTAAACTTTTTGTTAGATTTGTTGTGAGTCCATCATAATTAGTAGCATATAAATAAGGTTTGCCGCCATGAACCATTGAATTATAATAAGCACATGATATAACATTATTTGAATTGTTTGATAATTCAAATTTTAATTGTAATTTTCCACCGTTGTTATTTGTTATTTCACCAAAACAAAACGGAAATATTAAAGATTTATTATTGTTAATATTAATAGATCTACCGCCATAATTTATTGTTCTACTAGGTTTTGATATTGATACACTTGATGGTGATACACTACTAGTTACATTTTTTGATACATACAAAGCACCCAATGGTGATGTGTCGCCCTGTTCGGGGAATGTCTGCCAACCTCTTTCAACAAAATGAGTTGATAAAAATTCACTAGGCATATAAAAACAACATACAATTGAATTACCTTTATTTTGAAAATACATCATGTCAATGAATTGTGTAAATGACTCCATTCCCTTTAATCCTAAACTTGAATTGTTGTTAGGCGCAACTAAACAAATAGTTTTTTCATATTGATTAACATTTACAATCACGTCAACATCTTTTGTAAATGTTCCATTTACATAATGTCCGATTAAACTTGTATCCGATATCGCAACAACCGGTATATAATTTATTGTGTTAAAATCACTAAAATCCTTTGCCACATACTCAGATACACCAATACCCTCATCAAGTACATGTAATCCAAATGTATCATCATCAACATGTTCACGTTCCACAAAGCATTTTTTAAATTTAACTTGTTTTATATAAGTGTGAAAAATATCAATTTCAAAATTGAATGTCGCAACAACCAAATTTGAGTCCCATGTAATCGATTTAACAAAACAACAATAATATTTATTTTCATTGTTATCATGGATAACACAATAATTATATGTGTTTGCATTTTTGAAACTTGTTTCAACTTTGAAATAACATCTTGAAAAATCGATACTTGAAATGTTTGTAAATGTATCTGTTCCCTCAATATTATGATTATATGTTAAAAAATAATCTATTGTATCTTGTAATGAATGAGCATTATTATAGTAAACGTTTGAATAATCAACTACCGGAAACTTGAAAGTGGTATCATTTATTGTTTTATCCGACAACAACCACACTGTGCAATTTTTAGCCATAAAAACACCCCCCCTTATAAAAAGTATTTTGAAAATAAATTAGCATTTTCGATATCTTCAATTATTACTTTATGAACATCAAAAACAACTTTTGAAAACAACTCCAATAACTCCATCTGATTCCCTGTATATCCGTTTTCAATTCTTTTATATTCTCTACTATCATTAAATGTATTATTAACATTGCCATTTGTAGTAGTATCACCAATATTATTAGAATCACTTTTTGTTGCATCAGTATAATTTGTTGTTGTGTCACTATACGCATGACCTTTTATCTCATTTGTTGATGTGTTTGTATCTCTACCACTTTTTACATTTGTATTGTTATCATTTTCAGCAGCACTAACATATTTTGTACTAGTAAACAAATCATTAACAGGTTGATTGGATTGTGGAGTGTTTGAAACTAAATGTTTGTTATTATCTGTGGTTGTTGTTCCATAATCCATTGTAACGGTTGTTTTGTTTTCATAACCATCTGAATAATAATTTTCAACATCATTGCTGCCATTACCGGTACTTTCACTATTTGTTTTTGTTTCACTTGTGGTATGTGTTCCGCTTGTATTATTTGATTCACTAGCACCGTTTTTATTTTCTTCATCTTTTATATTTCTCTCATATGTACTCAATGGATTGATATCATACAAACTAGCTTTGTAGATCTGTTGATATTTTTTCTGATTCAAGAATAAAAGATTTCTAAGTTTCATATTTAATTCAAATGTAGTATCAAAATTAAAAGTACGTGAATAAAAATTAAGTGCAAATAATTCACAAAAGTTATTGAAAAGTACATCATCATTTACATAGAAATATTTTTTACAAGGTGTCAAAAAATCTTTTGTAAAATTTATTAAATCTGTATCAATATTATCATTATTCAATGTATCGACAAAATCAATTAATTTTAAACCAAAACTAGGATTATTTACATACATTTCAATCACCGTCCTTTTCTAAATTAACAGAGTTATCCACATTATCCACATTTTCAAAAATTGTATCAAAATTTGTTTTTGTAACATCTGCAATTTTTAATTTGATATTAGTACCAAATAGATCATTAACTTTATCAATGAATTTTTCACGATTTCTAATTTTTTGAATTAATAAAGTTGATTTAATATCATTCTTGTTTATCTCATCAACAATTAATCTCTCTTTTTTAGATGGGTTATTGATAAAATCAAAACCGGTTATCTCCAAAAATTCATTTATAATTTCACGTATCGTATTATAATAATCTTCTAAAGTTGTTGGTAATACAAAATTAATAGGTTTGAATGATTCGTTTATATCGTCCGCTGTGAAAAAATTTATTTTACCTAATTCATAATCATTATATATCTGTGCATTTTGTCTAACTGAATTTTCATCACCAACAATATTTATTGCATAACGTGATAGAATTGTTGCGTTTAAAATTGAGAGTTTGCAATCTGCTAATTGTGTAGCATATTTCCAACAAATCATATTATCAGTTATATAATTAAGATTGAAATTTTTTCCCACAGCAATATTTTTATCAAGTGTATATATTTTCTTATTTAATAATTCAAATTGAAATTCTGTATAATTTCCAAAAATATCGGGATTTCCCGTTGGTGTAACCGGTGAAAATAATATACCCAATTTTTCATCATTGATACAACCACAATAACCGTAAAAGAAAAAACTTTTATTGATTCTATCAATGTTGTTTTCATCTAAGTTTTCATAATCAAACAAACCATTTAAAATATTTGAAAGAAAATTATAATATATTAAACTCCATTGATTTTTTAAAAATAGTGCTTTATTTTCTTCATTTTCGGGATTTATCATAAATGGTAAATAATTATTAATAATCATCTTTTTTCACTCTCCTTTTTGAAAAAAGGGATATATAAAAATATATCCCTTTATAATCATTTTTCATTTTTCAAATTTTCGAAAATTTCCACTAATTTTAATGGTAATATTTTCGGGTACGTTTTACTAATATTTTCAAAAATACTTGATATTTGATTTAGTATTGTTGCGATTGCGTAGAATTTTGATATTGTTAAATCAAGTGATAAAAATGTTAATTTCATTTGTATATTATATTTATTGGCAAATAACTCAAACAAAATTATTGTCCAATAAAGCAACATGATATAACTTTTTTCAATCAACCCATTTTTCATTTTACTTGATTTAAAATTTTTTAATTTTATCGCTTTCAATAATCCAAAAATCAAATCAATCAAATTGAAAACAAATATAAAACCAAAATCAATATACATTATATCACCTACTCAACTGATTCTCTAAGAATTGTTAAAACTACCTTATATGGAACATTATCATACACTGATGATACTTCTTGTGATGTATTTACTGATGTGTTAACACCTGTAAATGCGATATATTTTCCATATGATCCTAATTTACCACCACAACCATATAATGATAATGGAGAAGTTTGATAATCACTCATACTTCCACGATAAATTTCAGCTGATTCAACAACAATTGTTTCATTTGTGCTAATATTTAATGCACTAGTTAAATTAATATCTACATATCCCATATCTTTATGAAAATATTTACCATCACCGATATCAACAGTGATTATACGTCCAACGGAATTCACAGATAAAACATATTTTTCCAAATATCCATTTACTGTCTGTCCGTCAACATCAATATTATTATTCAATCTTTCAAGTGCTAAAATTTTAGTGTTTGCACTTCCTACCGCGGTTTCAAGATCATCAATATCATGTTCATTGACTACCGTTCTATTGAGTAGAGCTGATAAACTACCCTCAATTGTATTCATTCTAGTAGTTAATGTACCTAAATTTTGATAATCTTCTAAATTTTCACCAAACAAAGTTTCTAAACGATTTGCATTGTAGTTACCTTGCTGAAAAGTGTTTGCTAAATTATCAGTACCCTCCATCACTTTTAATTCCAACTTTGTTGTTAACGTTGACATATATATCACACTCCTTTTAATTTTTATATGAAAATTGTTTTTCCATTAAACTATTGAATCCAAATAATTCAATTATTAATGATGCGTTGCTAATTAATAAATTATTGTTAAAATTTGACAATGCCCAAAGTATCAAGATAAAGTTATAATGATTAGTTATCATATTTTCAAAATTGGTATATCCATCTATCATGGCAAGATAACTAGGACTTGAATTAGTTATTAATTCATAAGTTTGAATTGTCATATGATTTACTGAACTAAACATTGGACTATATATCAATGTCGAAAATGATACATTGTAATTAGTATATGTCGGATTACTTAAAAACGATAAAACTTTGGAAAGTGTTATTTCTTTTGAATTTTTTCCAATTAATTCTAATAGACTATTATATGCTTTTTGAATTGATGTATAATTACCGTAAACATCTAAAACCTTTGTACCCTTTAATGATTCAATTAAATGTGTTAAAATCTCAATCTTATTATCAATGTAATTAATTAATAATGATTCTGTTTGTGCGACATAATCGGATAAATTAGCCACATTAATTGATAACTGATTAACACTAGTTGTTATAGCAACCTTAAAATCATTAAAAGCATTTTCAAGTGTTGTTAAATTCGAATTTGTTAAATCAATGCGTCCATTGAGCAACACAATTTCACTTTCAATATCATCAAATTTTGATTGCAATTCAATTTTTAATAATCTTATTTGCTCATCTGTGTACTCATTTGCTGTTGAATCAATGTTATTTAATTCATCAATAACATCATTCATTTTACCAATGATTTTATGAATCACTCCAATAGTACTAATTGCATTATCAACCGCAAGTGGTTGATTTAATGAAAATGGTAATAATGGATACATTTTTTTCACCTACCTTTGTAAAAAGGGATATAAAATTTTATATCCCTTTTAAAATTAATCACCATTTGTTAATTCTGATATTGCGTCACTGTCTGAAGATGTTGTATCAATATTATCAAAATATCCGTCCGGTATGTCTGTTTCGTCAACCTCAACAACAATAGCATATCCACGTACAAACGGAGATGTACTATAAGATTGCCAACAATGATAGAATTTATTCCATGCAAGAATTGTTGTCAACTGATTATCCCACATCTCTTTTAAAATGTTTCTAATTCTAACAAATCTTTCATCACATACCATTGCCAACGTCTTATAATATGTGTATACAGGTTCTTCACCCTCTGCCGCTGTGTTTACTCTAGTGAATCCTAAAGTATCAAATTCATATGTACTATTTTCAAATTCAACATATGATTTATTAAATGCTTTTGCCAACATCTCAACATCTAATTCAACTTTTACATCTGTATCAATATAGATTTCAGCCTTTTCTTTTGGACACCATGTTTTAATAGCAAGATCACTATCCATGTTTGCTATCTGTGTTCCCTCTGTTCCTACAAATGGAAAATGTGCAACAAGTTTTTTAACAACTTTTACAAATGTATCCGCTGTGTCACTGTCTGTAACATCATTATCAATTACAATAAGTGGCATATATCCACGATTCACTGTACTAATTAACAAATCTCTAGCGTATTCATATTCTTTTGCTTTATTAGACTCAATAAGCACTTTATCAAATTTTGTAATAAAATCACCATAACTTGATTCAGACTCAAAAGCTTGTTTTAATTCTTTTAATGCTACTGTTAATGGGAACTGTGCTTGTCTAGTGATTTTATGAAATGCCTGTGCCACTGTTGGTAAATGTAGCTTGAACATTTCCGCGATTGCTGCCTCTGTGAACTGATATTCTTTTTCATCAATTAAATCAATTGCAACTTCTCTTTCATATGCACCATTTTCGAAACCATCAACATATTTCTTTGAAAATGGATTAATAATCTCATATTCAAGACCGGTTGATGTAGTTTTTCCAATCATGTTAAAAAGACCGTTAATATATTCATTTCTTGCAATTGGACTATCAATAACAGCACTTTCAATAATTTTTAAATCAAAATTTTTTTCATTAAATTCCGGAACTAATTCGCGATATGTTGAACCGGAATTAGCGCGAATGATATTAGATCTTGATATAATTTCTTTCATATCTGCCATTTTCTTCACTCTCCTTTTTACCATCTATCGCCCATTTCAGCGACAACTTTTTTTAATTCTTCTTTTTCATCATATTCCCTGTTTTCTTCTGATTCAGCTGCATCTTTTTCGGACTCTTCAATATCCTTTTCAGCTTTTTCAATTGCTAACTTTGAAAGTAAATTGATATTTGTTTCTTTCATTGCAGCAACTTCATTTCTTAAATCTTCATTATCTTTTTCAAGATTAATGATTTTTTCTTCACGTTCCTTTTCATATTCAACTTCCGGAATTAATGCGTTTATTAATTCATCTGTTGTTTCATATGATATTGATAATACATCTTTTAACATTCTTTTCACCTACCTTTTTAGTTTTAAAATGAGAAAAAATAACGCAATCGTTTTACACTTTAATTATATAACATATATTAAAAAATATCAATTGTATTGATATAAATTGTGGTGTATTATAATAGTGTGTAGGATATGTTATCATGTTAGTTTTTATTTATTGTGTTATCTTTGTACGGACAAAAAAGGAACACCGGTTATAAAAACCGGTGTTCTTTTTATCTCTTATTAAATTTATATTTTATTTCATCTTTTGTTTCTTCTTTTTTAATTTCCTGTGGTTTTATTCCTTTTAAAATACAAAACATTTTCATTTCATATTCACTATTGAATTTTATTTTTTCACCATTGATTTCTAAAACTAACATTTTATTTTGTTATGCCCCTTTAATCTAATATAATTACCTTTTTTAGTTACTCCATACAATTTATTGCTACAATAAAATATGTTGTATATTTCAAGAATTGTGTTTTTATCTTTGTACTTTAAAAATTTTCTTTTCGGGTATATGTCCGAATATACTTTAGATCGCTTTGCTAAAACAATTCTAAACAATGGTTTATCATATTCAATGTGTGGAAAAATCAATAGTTTTGTAAAATGTGATTTTGATATTTTTTCTTCACGACAGCCAAAATTAGAGCCGTCCTCAGCAATATAAAATGAATCTGATAAATTCTCTTTAAACCCTACTTTTGATACAATCCCGATATGTCCTTGACACCAAATCAAAGTACCAATACCATACTTTTGCAAATTTTTTATATTCAAATCTACAATTTTTGACATCTTTTTAAACTCTGTACTTGAATGTTGCTCACCAATATATGCAGACAATAAACCGCTACAATCACATGGTGTTTTACCAACGCAATTAATATCACTATCCCAAATCAATTCTTTATATGCCTTTTTCAATTTTTTAAAATCTGATTTAGTACATTTAATATCAAAATTGTAGTTTTGTTTAAACCCATACAAATAAGGATTTCCGATTTTATCTTTACAATACTCAACAAAGTTATATCTATTTATCATTGTTATCACTCTCCTTTTCACTATCATTTATCTTATTATATTCTTTATACGCATCTATATAAATGCCATTTTTACCCATAAGTAATAGCTTATTTCTATTGTCGATTCCAATAATTTTTTGATTAAAAAACCATTTTAAAAAATCTTCAATTTCTCTCATTTTTCTTCACTCTCCATTTCTATAAAAAATAAATGTTTTCAATTCTTCCATTACTCCATTTATAACGCGATTTAAAATTGCATCTGTATATGAATCAAACATATCTGTTCTAATTATTGTTTTTATATTATCATCAATTCTAAATGTTGATTTTACTTTACAAGATGAAATAATAAAACCAACATCAAAACTTATTATTAAATAGTTATATAATTTATCATATTCAATGTCATATCTAATAACGCTATAATTGATATATTTATCTAGTTTGTGTTTAAGTATCATAATTAATTCATCAATACATTGTTCTCTATTCATCTGTTTCACTCTCCATTTCTAACCACTTGAAAAATTCCTTTGCACAGTTACACTCATTTTTAAAGGTGTTTGTTTTTTTATTCCTGTTAGGACAGTGATCACAGCCATAAACAATACTATTCAATTCATTGTTAAAATCATTGTTGTTTAAATTTTTCAATCGTTCTTTATTTTTCATTGTATTTTACACTCCTATAATTTTTTTCTATGATCTAAATCTTCCAAAATATCTTGAATAATTACTACATAAGTAAATGTGCTAATCACTGACACTATATAATCATCTTTACTAATAATGACATTATGTTTTTCTGATTTACTAGGACTTAAATTATTAACAATGTATAATAACATTTTATAAGGACTAAAGGTTTTAAAAATAGTTTCATTTGTTTCTAAATTAAATAATTCATATTTATTTTTCATCATCTTCACTCTCCTTTATATATTCAATCTCAGCAATTACAAATTTAACAAAAGTTACAAACATGTTAAAAGTTAAAAATGCTAAAATAATTAGATATACTATTTCCAATTTACTCATATGATCACCTACCTTTTAAATATTTTTTAAATTTATTAAAAGCGTTTACACTACCATATTTTATATTTTTTCTATATAAATATGATAAATCAAACATTTTTAATCGATTTCTAATATCGTTATCAAGTTTGAAAATTCTAGTGTTTTTGTCTATATCAAAATATAAACCATAATCAACACTATCAAGTTTGTTTTCTAAAATGTAAATATTGTTTTTATTAACCTTTTCTTCTATTATAACAAAATCTTCAAAATCAAATTTATATGAATCATTTTCAAAAGTTAATGTTTTTGTGACATCTGTACTAATTCTAATTTTACATTTTATCTTATAAAATTCATTAAATTTATCATTTTGAATTGCAACCAATAGCCAATCATCTTCATTAATTATTTCTATTGGTAATTCATATTTATTAATAGTTGTTGCTAATTTATTGTTTTTAACTCTTAATAATATTGGTATTTCATCTTCTTTTTCGTAGTGCATACCATAAAATATTAATCCTACTGTTGCTGACTCTTCAAAATCTGTTTCTTGCGAAAATGTATAAAGGTGTCCGGACTCTAAAATACTTGCATCAATTCCAAAATATTCAAAATATGGGTTATTAATATCCATTGTATTACCGATAAACCACACAGAAACATCTTTTCTATCTCTATTAACAGTTGATACGATATCTAAAAATTTTGTCATTTCTCCAATTAGATATCCATCTTCACCGTAAATTGCAAATTCTTCTTCAATGATTGTATTTACATTTTCTAAAGCAACCTCTCTGAAATCCATATAATTATTGATACTAGCACAATACCCCCATATTATAGCATCATCAAAAAACCCTTTTTTCGGTCTTCCGTTTTCACTTCTTAAATCTTCATGCCCAATAAAATAACAAGATTTCCAATATATCACCGTTAACCCAAATATAGATAAAATGTTTCTAACTTCTCTTTTAATCCATTGCGGATTTTTTGTTTTCATCTGTTTATCAAAGCGCACAACCTTTACAAATTGATACCGCCTAGAATCAGCTATATTATATAGCAGCTTTTCAATTTGAAATGTTGTTGTTTTTCCGATAGATCTACCACCTACAAGAAAATTGTAATTAAATTTGTGTTTTGAAATAGTAGTCAATTTAATTTTGTTTTCATGTTCTTTCGGTCTTTTATAGTCTTTAATTAAGTATCTATTTAATTCATTTAATTTATCAGATACGGTTTTTATTTTTTCTTTTTCTTCCATTTTTAATTACTCCATCAATTCTAACCACGGCGCGTTTTCCTTTTCCGTTTCTTGCATTTCATCAAAATTTGTGTAATAGTATGTATAATCACCATTTTTTAATACATCTTGATAGTAATCTTCTCTGTTGCTAGTATCCATTACACTTCTAACATTATTCATGATATATTCATATGCTCTAGAATCTTTGCACAAACCTATGTATTTTGCAACACCGGTACGGTTTGCGATTTCTTCCAAATATTCAAAATCATCAATAGTTGAATCATATTCCTTTTTTTCTTTTGCCTTTTTAATAACATCTTGTATTTTGTCACTTTGTAGCATTTTTTCTAAATTTGGGATATTTAATTTTCCACTTGCAAGATTTTTTTGTTTTTGTGTTAACTCTTTTGATCGCGATACATCAATTGATAAAAATTCTTTTGCGGTATCTAATAAATCTTTTTTTCCTAATTCCTGTATCTGTTTACTTGATAATGATACATCTTTTTTGTATGCCCTTTTTAATTCTAAATTTGTGACAACTTTTGTTATTGTTTCTATGTTTCGCTTGTTTAATCCTTTGTTTAATGTTTGTAATTCCTTTAATGATTTTTTATTAATGTTTTCGATTTCCCTTGTAAATACTTCATTTTGTGTTTTTGTTAAATATGATTCTTTTTGAAGTTTTTCAAACTTCTTTTCAATCTTTTTTACTAATTGTTGTTTTTGTTTTTTGATTGTTGCCAAAATTATACACCCCTTTTTTGATTCTTATTTTACCATTTTTTGATTTTAAAATGATTGTCGTTTCATTGGTTTTAAATACTTCTTTACTGTTTCCACATTCAATTGAATATTTAATGTTGTTTACATATTGAGATCTTGAAAATAAAGATAAATCCTCTATCTCACAATTTGCGGCAATATTTGATAATTCAAGTGGTACAGGCTTTAATATAGTACCGTTATGATATCCGTACTTGTTAACATCTTCAAAATTAGTGTAACATGAATATAACTTATTTGTTATATCAGCTGAAAAAATTACATTGAAATTGAAACAATAATATATCATTTTTTCAAAGTTTCCATTGAAAATTGATAAAAGATTTTTATAAATCTTTGTCGCGTCCGGTAATCCCGATATTGTTGCCTTTATTTTTCCTTTTTTCATTGTAATGTATTGTTTACATTGTTTTGCAACAAATTTATCATAACAACCCTCATTTTCTAAGAATCCAATACCACTTAATAATTCAGCTGTTTCATTATCATGCAATCGCTTTATTTTTTTATCACAAACATCATTGTACCAATTAATTAGATTATCAATATCTTTTTTGCTGCCTGTAATTTTCATTGAATCAGTATCCCAATAATGCACACAAATATTATTTTTGTATGCGTATAATGTAGTTAATGTTAGATTAAATCTTGAATATGCTGTTATAAAAGTACCATATAAAAAACAGTTTGCGCCATTTTTATATAATTTGATATTTTCGGGGTTTTCATCTTCCACAACTAACATATCATTTTTTATTGAAACTGTACTATTAATTGCTTTTTGTGCCTGTGTTCCATAAATTCCATTTAAATTGGCTTTTCTGTTTTGGTAAAATGTATCATTGTTTTTTTCAAAATCTTCTGTGTTTAGTGATTTAATTAGCATCATCTTTTCAATTTCTGTTATATTATCGTATTTTTCAATAATTTGCGTTAATTCATCTTTTGTTAATTCTTTTTCATCAATTTCATTTCTAAAATTTTTGTATTTCATTTTATCATCATAACAATGTATTGTTAACTTTTTAATGTTTTGTGGAATAATTCCAACTAGATCATATTTCAAGCACTTTAAAATCTTGAAATCAAAATCATACATGAGCAACAACCCAATTAAATCAATTGTTGTAACACATACATTGAAATCTGTATATGATTCTATAACACGTCCGTTATCTTCTTTCATGGCTAATTTGTCACCGAAAAAAGAAAATGCTTTTGATTTTGATAATAAAGGCATTTCGTTTATTATCCCATTAATTTTAAATTTTTTAATTTTAAAATTTGAAATTGATAATAAAAATTCGCATGTGTATAACTCTAAAAATTCATAGTGATTTTTGACATTGAATTTTTCAACATTTTCAAATAGCCATTTTGAATAATTAATTATGTTTCGTTTAATTTCATCAAGTATTTTTTCGTCTTTAACATCATGTGGTTTATCTTTCATGTATAATTCAGCAAGCATAGAAAATGGATAACTAGATGTGAAATCAAGTGAATATACATTAATTAATATATTTAAAACTGTGCTTGCTAGTGCGTGAACATATCCACCGGAATAATTTTTTTGATGTATTCTCCATTGTATAGAGTCTTTTTCAATGTGATGTTGTAAATACTTGTTTATTCTTAAAATAACATTATTTCTATTTCCGTTATTAATATCTTTTGCTAGATGTCTGATAATTGAAGTACTTGTAATTGGTATAGCACATTTATTTTTCATGAAATACACATCACGTTGAATTGTTGTTATTGCTGCTAACATTGTTAGCGAAACATCTCTATCAAGATACTCAATTTCTTTATCTGTGATTGAATCAAGTCTTATTTTGTTATAATCAATCTCACCTTTTGGATAATTGAAGTATTCACCGATTTTAACAAGTTTTACATTCATGTATTTTAATGAATCAATTATTTTAATATTTTCACCGATTGATATTGTTAATGGTTTGTTTATAGTATCTTTAAAAAGTGATTTTTCTGTGTTTATTTCAAAATGTTTATTAAATATGTTTAATATGAAATAACTCCATTCATACGATAAATTGTGAATTGTGATTATATAAAAATTGCCATCATCAACAAGTGAATTTAAATATGATTGTACATCAATGTATGAATAAATAATTTTTAATTCAGTATCATTTATCAATTGCTTATTTTCGTTTATTGAGTTATCAATCAATTTTTTAAATTCAATTTTCTTGATTCCACAATATGCCATGATTGAGTTTGTTTTGGTTGAATCTGTCACCGTTTCAATATCTAAACCAATTAAATATCCATTTTGTTTATAATCTTCTAATTTAATATTTTTCATAAGCTAAAAATAAACCCCCCTACTATATTAATATAGTAGAGGGATATATATTCATACTATATTAAAGAATATTGTATGTAATAAAATCGCGTCCGTTCTTTGTCTGTATCATTTCCGGAACTACTTTGAATGATTCCAATTCATCTAACAATTCAACAAAAGATGGTGCTACATCATCAAAAGTTTTTTCTGAAAGTGTTGCAATATATCCATACTCTTCTGTTTTGAGCATGGTGATCTTTTGCTCTTTTTCATCATCATAGATACAAATAACACCTATAATAGTTAATTCTTTATCAATATAATCTTTCATTGATTTGTTACTTAATAATGCTTTTGTTACTTCTACTTTACTAGCTGTTGTGTTAATTACTGTATTTTTCATCTTTTTTAATCTCCATTTCTTAATTTGATTTTTGTTGTTTTGTGTCCTGTGTGGGTTGTACCCACGATAAAATTAATCGGTTTTTTGTTAATAGTCACATTTGTTTTGTGTTGTGTTTGGTGGTGATCTGTTCATCTTTGTTTTTCTCCTTTTATAATTTATTAAATATTTGTCTTAAAAATATTTCATCAGCTTTTGACGAATCATTTATAAAATCTTTTAATACTTTAAATAAATAATGTATATCAATATACTCAATACCCTCATGTGACCACCCTAAAGGTTCAATGTTCATCATTGCTGCTATTCTTTTTCTTTTTTCGTATGGCATAAAATAAAATTCTAAATCAAAATCATTTTTTAATGTTGTTTGTGTTGGTATTTTATACTTGTAATCTAAAATAGGTGATAATGGTTCTAGTAATATTTTACCGTTTACAACATCATAAAATTGACCGGTTTTTATTTCAAAATCACCTTTAGTGACATAGATTTTTGTATTTAAAAAATCCATCTTTTCTGATTTATTAATATCTATCATTGATTTATACCCCCTTGTAATTATACAATTCACAATTAAAAATTGATAATCTGAAATAATCAGTAAATGAAATGACATTTGTTTTACATAACATTGATAATGTTTTTGAATTTAACCATTTGGCGGTTTGTTTGTCTGTTTTTGTGTATCTGTTTTCAAGATATGTTGCAATTGTTTCAATGTTCATATGATCACCTTTTCCTTTTCTTTGTATTGTTTATACAAGTTTTGTTGCAACCCCACTAAAAATAGTGGGGTTATGTTTTATAATCCGTAATATATTTTCATTGCTGCAATACTATCAACATTTTGTGTTTTCATTATAACTTTAATATCATCTGCCTGTTTTACTTCTTCTATCACATCATCTAAGGTTTCCCTTAAGTGCATTTGTAAACCATTTAGTTGCGTATTGAGTTTCCCATCTGTGATATACTTTGTATCGATTGCACCATATCTTTTATAATCTTTTAAATATACTATTGCGTATTCTGATAACTGTGTTATTAATGTTGTTATTTTTTTCATATGATCACCTTTTTCCTTTTCTTTGTTTTGGTTTGTTTTGTTTCTGTAATTAGATTATAATACGAACCGGTAAAATATGTTAGTGATAGAATTAACCACTTTCATTATTTTTCTTGATTTATTTTAACATCTTAATAAGCATCAATCATATTGATGTATTTTAATATTTTGTAATTGGATATATAAAATCATTGATATTGATGTTTTTTAATATCTGCCACAGCTCATAGCAGCTCATAGATCATGTACCGGTTCATGGCGGACGGTTTCCGTTTTATCGAACGTATGTTCGTGACGTACCGGACAGATCCGGACGGTTTCGAATGTATGTTCTTGTTTTTTCGCGTGGGGAAGACGGCGGCGACGGTCTAGGTGGGTGGTAGGTTGTAATAT
>JAGCBE010000468.1 GCA_017652345.1 Methanobrevibacter sp. | reverse complement strand
CTGCTCTTCCTTTTTTTCGCTCAAATCAATTTTTTGAGGTACTCAAAATAATCGTCTCACTGCTTGTACATTGCTCATTTTTAATTATAGAAATAAAACTAATCTGCATTGATATAATCTAAGTAATCAGCCAATTCAGCAGCATTAATTAGTTTATCATTTTTATCTAATCATAGATACTTACAATCTATTAATCACATAGCAGAAACATACAATGTGAATGCTGCTTCGTTATCAACTAATGCGTCATCACATGTTCCAGTATCATCTACTTTAAGATTGTTCTCAGTTACATATTCATCAAATGTCATTCCTTCTTGTAATGCATTATAGAATGGGCGCAACTCTTCTCAAGCAGCATCAATAATAGCATTAGCCTCTGCAATAGCAGCTTCAGCATCAGCAGGTTTTAAGTTATCAAGAACAGGGGAATTAGCAAAAATAGCCTTTGCTTGTCATTCCATTGTACCTACTGTAGCGTCTCCACAATTACATAACTCTTCCATACATTTCCAAGCATTAAGAGTTATACATTTACAATCGTTGCAGTTTCGCATTGTTTTCTTAGCTCTAAGTAATGTCTTTAGTGCTCTCATTTTAGTTTATTGTAAAATAAATTAAAAGCCCGCATAATCAATCGGGGGTATTGACTATGCGGACCATATAGAAGAAATTATTCCTTCTATATTTTGATTATATATTTAAGGGGTTTTATTATAACTTTTATCATGTCCTTTCTAGTTCAAGCACCTTTTGTATCTCGCTTTTTATTACTCAATCATGTGCTTTTGCGTTGTAATAATTATTTATATAATTATCTAGGACGGCCATAAGGTCTGCTCTAAAATTATCTGTTCGTATCTTTTCGTTCCATAGCAATACTCTACATATTGCTTCTACTGGCGTGTCGTTTCAACATCGTGTATGCCATCTAGCGTGTTCTTTTGTGTTAACTAAATTAACGTTATACTTATTAGTAAGTCATCACTTTGAAGCAGGCACACAATGATGGCGATTAAACTCTTTTTCCATGTACGTTTATTGGGGAATAATTTAAAATGAAAAAAACTCTTGCATTTCACTTTAAAATAATTATCATCCAACCATGACACGATACAAATATGTATTGCGGTGGTAGGTTTAGGGTCCTCACCATCACAACTCATTCTCATCGGATACCTCATACTTGCATGTAGGTGTAAGATTAGGAACCTATTACAGCTGAATAGGGAGTAGTTGGTCAATAATCCTTCCTAAGAACAATACACACTAAGTTGTGTTGAATGTTTTAGATATTATTTAATTTAATTTTCTAAACATTTGTTCTTAAGAAAGGGTTTTGACACCAAACTATTCTATTCGTTTCCTAATTTTGCATATAGAGATAGAGCCAAATATTATATAGAGAATATATAATATGTCAATGATAGATAGAAATACAAGAGAGAAGAATAAAACTATTCTTCTTTTTTGTTTTCTTCTATTTCAGTTATTTCAGTTATTTCTTTTGTTTCTATTTCCTTAGGCAACTTTCATTTAATTAGATTTGCTATAAAATTTACAAGCATAGACATAGCATCAATTTCTGGAATTTGTTTTCAATCTGAATTAATAGAATAGATGTGTCATATAATACTGTATCATTCTGTTATTATTATTATAGAGAATATTACTGTTGATACTGTTTCTAAGTCTCAAGCTCACACTCATCTAAGTATTCATATAACTAAGAATGGAAGCATCCATCTCGTTACCTTTCTTCGTAATCACCTCCACATTTGTGTAGATGTAACAGAATACTTATCTAGCAGATAAGCATCTAATACACCAAACACAAAGTCTAACGCAAGCATAACAGAGAATATTGCCACCACTTCTCCACTGACATGGAAATATTGTAATATGCCTGCTAATCATATCCCCCCAACAACAGAAGTAATTGCTCAACCCGTTGATGTTGTTCAAGTCATATACTAAATGTTTAATATAAAACTATTTTACATCTAGCTTAG
>JAGCBE010000467.1 GCA_017652345.1 Methanobrevibacter sp. | reverse complement strand
CTCATGTATCTCATTTTAAGCAAGTCTTAGCATCAGTAAGTGTAACTACACATCAATTAGTTTCAGTAAAGTCTATATTGTTTCAATTAAAGGCAGCAGCACAAATACTTGGTCATGTAGGTCATGTGCAACCTGTATCTCCTTTATCTCATTTCAAACAAACCTTTGCACAGCTTAAAGTTACTACATTCCCATCTTCTTCTGTAAAGTCTATGTCATCTCCATTCCAATCTGCACTTACTATTGCAGGTCAAGTTTGTCATGTGTCTCATTTATCTCCTTTAGGAATAGTAAAACACAATACAGCAGCACTCGTAGTTCAGCAGTTAGTTACACAAGCAGATGTTCAAGCAGCTCAAGTAGTTGTCCCTCAAACACTTACTGTTGCTGCAGTTCATGTATCTCACTTTTCACCTTTTAAGTTAGAGTATTGAGCCTTTTTAATTTTATCTCAGTCCTCGCTATCACTAAAAAGAATAAAATCACCTTGTGCAATGGTGTTTTTTTCCTCGAAGTCTATTGGAAATATTTGTGCCATGTAAATATTAGTAAGTAATTAAATAACTGGTCTTTTTTTCCAAAATGTTGCAGGAATAAGCTTACCGCTGTTGGCTAATATGTATATCACTTGGTCGTTTTCATCAGCCACCTCTGTGTATGCATCCTGCAATGGTGTCATGTATGTTATTGGCCTAACTCTACCATCTCGCTCTGTATCAGGTTTTTGCCTTATGCCCCAACTGGTAGTTGGTCTTGTTCTTTCACTCCATGTTGTAGCCATGTAAAGTTAGTATTATATAAATCAGTTGGTATTATAGCCGCAAATTTTCAAAAGCAACAAAAAATAAAGTTGCAACTGAAAATTTTTGACTAAACTACAAGTAGATAATTTTACATGCTAACTGCAGCCTTATGAAAACCTTTCGAGAAAAAATGTCTGTTACTAAGCTGGTATTTTTAATATTGACAGTGGTTTTAAGCTTTCAGACAATTTACCTTACACTACAGTGAATAGAAACAAGCCTATTTAATAATGCTATGCTTATGGTTATAAGCTTTTACTTTGGACAAAAGGTATGAGAGGCTAAGGCTGACCCTTTAATTGACAATAACAAAGAAAATGGAGAGCCTTTATAGTTATGTAACAGACCCTAGCACAATTATTAGCTTTGTTGTATTTGTATTTGGACTAGGTGCAACCTGGAGCTCCTTAAATGGTAGGCTAAAGGATTGTGAAAAAAGGCTAGAAAAAATAGAGGAGGCCGACCTGGAAACAAAGCTAGCCGAGATAAAAACCGACCTGCAATGGATCAAAGCAGAGTTACAAAAAATAAATAAGTAATTTATTTCCTAACTAGGAATAAATGCGGGAGTATAGAATAGCAAAATCTGACTTAGGTTGGAATATTTACAAAAGGAAAATAGAGGAGAGCTGAATAAGGCAAATGCGATTTTTAGACTGAAAAGGAGCATGGACACTAAGGAAAGAGTATGCAAAAACATTCTATCGTAAAGAAGATGCAGCAGATATTTTATGATTAGTAAAAATAAAAGATGGTAAAAATACTGATTAGAATTGCACTGCTAATGTTGGCAATTTTAGTCAGCTTTTTATTTAAGCTTTATGCATGATAGATTGGTTATATTATAGGTGTCAGGATGTAATAAAATTGTGGAGGAATGCCAAATTTAGATGGAAACTTTTAACTTATAGGGACAAATATAGGGATGTGAAAAAACAAGGAAAAGGAAATTAGTTATTCCACCCACCATATTGTGCCTCGCAGCCAATACGGAACAAGTGACAAACACAACCTAATAGAGTTAAGAACTACTACCCATCAGGCATTACATACACTATTTACAAACAAGCTTATAGCTGAGCAGTTAATTACTACAGTTAACCTTTCCAGTAAGGCACTAAGGCCTGAAGTAAAAGAGCGGCTGCTGGAAACTCTAACTGCAAATGATCCATACGATTTAGACTTTTGGTATAAACCACAAACACATAAATAAACAAAAAACACTTTTAGCTTTTACTGATATGGCTTATGTGAAAACTAAATGCAGGACAAATTGACAGAATTCAAACCTATCACAAAGATTTTAGCAACAACGAGATAGCTAAAGAGATGTGAATAAACCGCAAAACTGTTGCTAAATATAGGCAAGTAGCACAGGCCACTCAGCAACAGGCAACCAACCTTTTATCTTGACAGGAGGAGGCAATGCGGCTTAAACAAAAAAAAGAGGGTAAACAACCCACAACTAAACTCTCTAAGGCAGAGAAAAAAAAGCTAGAGCTATTACAGCATTACAGTGAAAAAGACATCAAAGACATGCTTAACTATATAGCTCAAACAAACAAAAGGGAAATAGATAAAGTAATTTGAGAGCCTGGCCACCTGAAATTTGGCCTAGTATCAGACACCCACTTTGGTGCTAAGCAATGTGCTAAGGATGAGCTAAACGAGTTTTATGAGATAGCTAAGGACAAGGGTGTAGAATGCTTTGTGCATGCTGGTGATATTGTGGACTGATGCGGTGTTTATCATGGCCAGCAGTTTGAGCAGGATGGTGTAGGGTTTGAGGCACAACTGCAGGACATTAAAGATAACTACCCAAATGTCTGACTGCCAACTTACTTTATTGGTGGTAACCATGATGAAAACTTTTTAAAAGCCAACTGAGTAAACATTTGCAAGGCCATAGAAACAGTTAGGCAAGACTTAATCAATTTAGGGTTTTATGATGCCAGGCTCAAACTAAATGGCATAGATATAAACCTACATCATGGTGGTGGATCGCTAAGCTATGCAAAAGACTACAAGATGAAAAAGTATTTAGATGGTTTACCAGTAGAAAACCAGCCTGACATATTTGCATTAGGCCATTACCATACTGCACTATATGATTTACACAGGTGAATACATGGCTTTTTGCCTGGTGCATTCTTAAAAGAAAACCTGCTAGCAAAAAGGTTTAACTTAGGTAATGTAATTGGTGGCCGAGTAATTGAGATAGATAAAAACGAACAAGGCCAAAACAGGATTAACATGGAATTTATTAAGCTATAACAAAATGGAATACGAACAGTCAACTGAAAAGGACAAATGCGATAAGTGAATAGCACGAATTAAGTCTTGTCGCAGCTGCATATTTGAGGTGCTATGTAAATTTAATCCTTATTATAAAAAACATGACAACAGATCAAACAAAAAGGACACCCTGTGAAGTTTACACTAGGGTAATGTGATACCTTAGGCCTGTAAGTGCCTACAACATGTGAAAAAAGTCTGAGTTTTATAGTAGAAAATACTTTGATGAAAAAAAAGTAGATAATTCAGACTTTATTGCAAAGTTTTTACCACCTAACCAAAAATAATGACAGATTTAGAGAACGGTTGCCTATGAATAGGGTGACAACAAACCGACTATCTTATATGTGATGGCTTTGAGGATGCTTTGCCACAGCTTTACCAACAAGATAGTATCATATTTGAGTATAACCAACAAAAACAAGAGTGGAGTAAGAAAAGTTGCACAGTATTTTCTGCAATATGAGCTATATCAGACTTGTTTAACTATGAATTCCCATTAAGTGAGATAAAAGAGATAGATGAAAAGAGCTATTCCCTGTGAAGATTCCCAAATTCATGATGGCGAGTGCAGGCAGCAGTTAAGTTAGTAGCTGACTGGTGGAATGAACACCATGCAGACTTATGAAAGGTGGCTTATTACAAGATAGACACCACAAATAATGGTTTAGTAGATAAAATTCTTGATAAAGGTTACAATATCATGACAAATATAAACTGAAATACTAAGTTTCAGTTAGATTACCTTAAAGATGCCATAGTAGATGAGACAGAATTCTGAGCATCAACTTATGGTCATGCCTTAAACCTTGTAACTATTAACTTAAAAAAGATAGATGGAGTGGTATGTGTAAAAGATAACTATAAAGGAAGAACAACTAACAACTGAAAGTTAGATTGCAACATATATTCCCTTCTACATTACCCAAGAGAGATATCAGTATTTGGAACTAATGGTTATATATATACCAAAGTTGCAGAAGATGCATTAGAAGAAGTTAAAAGACTAAATGAATTTAGAACAAACCTGCTAAATGCAATAGAATTAAACTCTGCCATGTGGCATCAAACTAATGACACCAATTACAAGGGTATTTTACACTACATGAATGAAAAAAACAGGAAAAAGTTAGCTGATGTAGAAGAACAATTAAAGAAATATTTGTAGAGAAATACTAGGTAGTATCGTTGGCAAAAATTATTATAGCGATGCAAAACATGCTGGCTGGTAAATAGTAAATACTCTTGCTATGGCAAAACTTTACATTATATTATAGTTAATTTATTTGTTATTGATCGACATGAAAAAACGACAAATCACATTGGCAACAGTTGTTATTTGCTGCATATTTTTAGGCATTTGATTTTATGCTGGTCGAGTAAGCCACATGTTGCTTAATTAGCCTTGTCCTTGCTTTTTGGTTTTTTAGTGTTGGCAGCCAGCCAAACACATATAGCAAAAAAAACAATTATTCATGCAACCCACCATTCCCATGCTTGTGGCTGCCTTGGTGTAACAAAATGCCTTATGCAATATCAGACAGCAAATCAAATCATAAATGCATTAAAGGTTTCAGGTTTCATAACAAAAAGAGTAGTAAACTAAATCACTACTCTTTTATTTTTTTGCCAATTATTTGCAACTATTCCTCCATACCATCTTGTATTCTAGATGCCCAACTTGTAAGTTTATTCATATCAGTTGGCAATAACTCTTGACCAGCACTTAGCTTTTGTGCTATGTCAGGATAGGCTTCTATTAACCTTACATAAACCTTAGGAGAAGACAACACCCATAGCACCGCTCCTGCAACTCATGCTGCAGGGTTAACAAAAGCAGCTGGAATACTTCATCACATAATACCTTTTGAATATTGTCAAACACCCTGTTTACTTGCCTTTTCTACAGTTAGAGCCACATCTAAAGCCTTTAAATCTTTTGTTATTCAAGGCATAAGTTGCTCTAATCTTGCAAGCCTTTCCTCATTTCATGCCTTAGTTAAGTTTCTTAACTTACTCCTTACATTGTCTTTAATAGTTCCATCAGAATTAAACCAATCTTTCTTAATCTCCCTTACTTGTTCTATCATTGGCTGGTATTTAGCATCCAGCTCCTTTAATCAAGGTATATATTCCTTAGCCCTTGCATCTAATGGTTTTCTCATATCTTTAATAAGCTGCTCTACCTCTAAATCTGTGGTTGTCATTTTGTCAGGCTTTCACTCCCAGTTTATCTTATTATCTATTTTTCTCCTTTGTCATAAAGTCTGCCTTGAATTTAACTTTTTTTCTCACTCAACAGTTTTTAAAGTTTCCCATGCATCCTGCAATGCCTTTTGTTGTGTAGCATCAAAGTCATTTATTTTATCAAAGACTAGGTTTCAGTCAGCATCAACTGTTACTCATGCGGCCTTAAGCTTTTTTAGTAGGGTCTTGTCGCTTGTTATTCACTCTGTATTTACTACCTTTTTTTTGCTTTTGTATAGTTGTTCATACTCTTCCCCAGTTTCAATTTTTTCCACGATCTTTTCATCAAACTTATTTTTAACATCATCATAAATAGTTTCTACATTCTTTTTCTTACTTAAGGTTTCGTTTACCAAATCTTTATTTTCCCTTATAAATTGCCTATCTTCCTCATCAATTCATACCAGTTTATTAACACCCTCATTATATGCATCTTTTAAAGACTGACCAAAGCTTGACTCCTCAATGGCTTTTAAATCTTCCGCACCATTTTGGAGTAATTTAGATAAACTACTTGTGTCCTGTGCATACCTATTTACTCATTGTGCTACTGTCCCCAGTGTAGAAGACTTGCCATCTACCCATTTTGCACCCTCATCTAGTAATCAATAAGCTCCACCTACTGTCTTTTGAGCTAAAGCATCATTTGCACTTCCTATACTTCACTGTAAATTACCACCCATGTTTACTAAATTTGCATTTCCTGTTACTTTACCTGTCATTTTTAGTCAACCTCATATTA
The DNA here is from genome assembly GCA_017652345.1 of Methanobrevibacter sp. The sequence continues at coordinate 7,225 of JAGCBE010000467.1, read as the reverse complement.
TGTTGGTTCACAACTCAGCAACTGCCAGCACATCATCTGCAACCCCTACTGGATCGCTGTTCATTGCCTCAGCCAATGCATCCCAGCTACCATACCTTTGCAATAAAGCCTGGTGTCATTCCTCAGTAGCGGCTAGTTTGTATAAACCTTTTAAAGTGTCTACAGGGTTTGTCATACCTCTAACTGTAGCAGTAAAGGTTTTAACTGCACTACCTGGTATATTACCGAAAAACCTAATAACATTAGGGTTGTGCTCTCCCTTTAGTATATCATCTGCTCCTATTAAGCTTTGCCCTAAGTTCATCTTTTTATCAATAAGCCACTTGTAAAAGGCCTCATCATCCTCAGGGTAATATTTTTCCCCTTTTATACCATTCCAAAGCCTTTCAACTACAGTATCTCAATATGTATATGCTGTCCCTATTCTTTTTTCACCAACGGCTTTCCTAAACTCTTTCCTATATGCCTCTATTTCCTCAGGTGACATGTTTTCTAGCTTTTGCTTTAGGTTTTCAGCTGACTTAGTTCATTTAATCATTATTGCCTCTGCAAATTTATTTGCACCATTATCTATGGTTTCAGTTCACCATCAAATAGGGTTAGCTGCATTCCATCATCATTCTGCAAGTATTCATCATTCACTAGCAGGGTTAACAAGTGATTTTATACCACCTTGCTTTTGGTCATAAATACCTGCTTTATAAAGTAGCTCATCATCTCCATTGTTTATGTAGTTATATAGCAGCTCGTTACCGTTTTCTGTCCCCTCTACTATAGATTTAATTAGTTGGTCATCAGGGTAATCATAAGGGATGCCATATTTTTCCTTAGCTTTTTGTGCTAGGCTTGTTAATTTAAACTTTTCGTTAGCATCTCATTCACCATTTAGCAGTGCATCTCCATTTTCATACACTGCCTGGTTAATCTGCTCACCCCTGTCAGCCAATTTATGCTTATTTAGCACCTGAGGGTAGTAATATTGGTATGCCTCATCCATCAGTTGGTCAAATTTACTACCTGTTACACCCTGTGACTGCACAATTTGCACTAATCTTTTGTAATCTTCCTCATCAAAGCCAGGATATCTAGGGTTATATGTGTTTTCCTGCTTTGTTTTGGCTGTGTTTGTGCTAGTTGGTGCATTGGATCATGTAGAAAAACCACCACCAAACCCTGTGCCAAACGGAGAGTTGCCAATTCAGGCCTTAAACCCTGTGTTAATCTGTCAAAATGCCATTAGTATTTAGTTATCTTGATAAAAATTTGCTGGTAGATCGTGTCAACCGATATTTTTTGTTGTGCCACTTACTGTAGAAGTATATGTCGTTGGCATATCAGTTAGCCAGCTTGGTTGCCACATGCTAGAGTTTTGGCTGCTACTAACTGTCTGAGTGGACATTCCTGGCTGTATTTTAGCTAAGATGCTGTCTATTTCGGCTACCCAATCAGTAGGGTAATATACATCAGGTATACTTGCTGCCTTCATCTGCCTAATTGCCTCATCATAAGCTATTTTATAAGTCTGCTTTTTAGAATTTAATATGTCAGATGCTACTTTGAAGAAGTTTTCCCTTTGTGTAGGTGTTAACATTTCACCATTTTCCAGTTTTTTAAGTGAGCTCTGAATTTCACCCCACAAACCTGCAGTTTCAGCGGCTTGTTTAAACTCTCACTCCCTAACTACTGAATTTGGATCCATAGTTTTCATAAACTGGAATACAGTAGCAACATCTGCTGCACCACTTGCATTAGATATTGTAGAAGATAAGGCCAATAACTGAGTAGCTGACTCCTGGAAATTCTTTACAGTGTCTAGCTTGTTAAAGTCTGCAAGTATCCTATTTTTCTCTGACCTTTGGTCATCAGGCAAGTAATACTGCATGTTTTGGTTAAGTGCTGTGTTTATTTCATCCTCAGAAAACCCAGCCTCTACTAACTTTTTTATAGTATCTGGCACTTGTGAGTTAACTATCTGTCAGTTTTTAAGAGCCGTTAGAGTTAGCCTATCTACTGCTGTTCATGCTCCAGTAGTCGAAGAACCACTTGTCCTATCAATAGGTGGCTGACTAGGATCAAAGAAACCTTTTAAGTTATTGTTCCACTCCTCACTTCACCTTGCAATAAACCTGTCCTCAATAATTTCAGGGTTATTTAAGTTATGGTTACTGTCCCTTACCCATATACCATCATTTGTTACCTTAGTAACAATACCCACATGTCAATGGTTTTTTCATGTAGACTTACTTATATGGTTGTAGTCAAATACTGCTATTACTCACTCCTTTGCAGCCTCTGTGTTTATACTGTTAAGCTTTGTAGATAACTCATCATCATAATATCTATTTGCAGCTCATGTCATACCAATATGCTGTAGGTAGTCATTAACATATTTACCACATTGTCATCATTTCTTTCATTGCTGGTTTCTTGTATCTGTTAAGAATGTTCATAATGTTCAATAACCATAATCTACAGGAGCTTGCGAGAATACTTTTTCATCAACTACATCATAGGCCTTTGCATTACCTGTAGCACCTATAAATCAACCAGCCCCACCAAATAATTTATTAAACTGGTCTGATGTATAAATACCACCGTTATACTCTATGTATTCAGTATCTCATAACTTAAATGTTTTACCTATTCATGATGTGCTACCACCACCGTATGTTTGGTTATACATGTATTTGTATTCAGGCTTTTGTTGTATCTGCTGGTTAATCTTACTTAACTCAGCACCCAAGCTACTTCAGTTATCAATAGCCTTTAAAATGTCATCAGCCATTTGCTCTGCACTTCTAACCATAGGAATTCACTCATATTGGCTAAGCAAATTTTGGACACTATTTAAGGCTGCCTTATACCTAGTATCATGGTCTTTACTGTTAATATTACCGTTAGCATACTCCTGCTGCTTAACCCAGTAATCTCGCTCCCTATCTTGCTTTTGCTGTGGTGTTTCAAAGCTCATTAAATCTAAAGCAAATCAAAGCTCCTGCATTTGTTGCTGTCTTTGTTGCTGGTTTATTTGGTATTCTTGCAACTGCATGCTAAACTCGTTTTGGTATTGCTGCATTCTATTGTTATATTGTGTAGCATACTTGTTATATTCTGAGTTAAGTGTCCTTAACTGTAGCTGTAGATCGTAACTCCTGTCAGATATTATGGCATTTATTTTAGCCCTACTTGCACCAGTTCCTGCATATTCTGCCTCAACACTTTTTTTAATTGCATCTAGGTCGGACTGCACATTTTCTATTTCCTCTTGCACCTCTGTGCATTGGTCAGCTAAGCCTAACATATCAGGCGACTCCATTTTGTTTTCATACTCCCTAAATATGTTACTTGCACCGCTATCGCTATCTCAACTCATAAACTGCATAAATGTTTGTTGCAACATGTTGTAGGCCATTTCCTGTATGCTGTTACCAAAGCCATCAGCACCCTTATCATCATCGTATGCAGCAATAATGTTACCTTTGTTTATCATGTTTTGTAACTCCACATATTTTGTTGGATCGCTGACCCTTAGTCACTCAATTTGTGCTGCTGATAAATTTCAGTCCTGATATTGTGTATATAACTCGCTAGTTGGTGTTGTGGCCAACTGTAAGTTTTGCTGGTATCAGTTAAACCATGTGTCAAGTGTATTTTTTTGCACATCATCCCTGCTATCATAAGAGAAGTTTCTTTTAAAACTTTCATAATCTGTAAAATATTCAGGGTTAGTCTGCTTATAGTTGTTTAGGTTTTTAACTATAGTATCTTGTGCAGCTTGTGAAGTCTGGTTATAATACTCCTGTGATAATGGCTTTAAGGCTCACTCTTGCTTTACTTCAGTTTCAGTTTTAACCACATCCTCATTTGCACTAGGTGTCGCAGGTGTAGCTGGTGTTTCCCTTGTGCCAAACTCACTTGCAGCTGTAGCCATGTTCCTATCTGTTGCTGTTGCATATCAATCAGCAGGTCAAGAGTTATTAGAAGATGTAGAAGTAGCAGGTGTAGAAGTATTACCTAATTTATCTAAACTTGATAAAAAGCTACTATACTTTGCATCATCATAATTGGCTTCTATTTGAGCTTTTGCTCTACTTGCCTTTCATGCATCCCCTCAGTAAAGGGTGTCTTTCATCTTTACATAAGTTGCATCATCTACTGTTACCATGTTTTATAAAGTTTATGAATTAAAGTTTAATTATCTTAAGAGTTGGATAAATATTTGAGAGAGATGAGAACTCCGCCTCAAGAGTAACTGTTACTTTATTCTTTTTACCTAAGTTTAGTGTCCCTGTCTTTATTCATCGGTCTCCTAAAGCAAGTCTTATTGAATACATCGTTACTCCATCTACCTTTACCCTTGCTGTATAAAAGTAGTTAGTTTGTGTATAGTTATCAGATGTTTGATACTCTATTAAATAAGGTCATGCCTCAGGAATTATTATAGCTGCTCCATCTGATGTATATTCCACCCCTCATTTACTCGTTAATGTCCATCATGAAATCTCTACCTCTCATGAAGAAAGCCTAATAGGAGTAGAATCAGCAAGTGCTAATACTTCATTAGTTTTCTTATCTCTTACCTGCATTTTATCACTAACTTTTCTTTGTTGGTATCAAATACCCTCAATTTCATTGAGTTCTGCTCTATAATCTAATGTTGTTTGAACTTCTTGTGCCATCGTTTCTTATATTATAAAACTACATCAGTAATATCTGATACCATGCTTATCTCATATATCTCAGGAGTTAGTTTGTTATCTATACTGTTAAGCTCTACTACAAACTGTATCTTATGCCAATATGGTATGTAGTTGCTTACAAAGTTCTTTCAAAAGATTAAATCTGCTCCATATCATTGTTGCTCTGTTTCTATCGTTTTAACTAATATCATATTATCGTATCATGTAGTAGTTATAGTTGCATCCCCATCTCCACTCACTTTAGTTAGAGAAGAATTAGCAGTATTATAACTACCTAAGTTATTTACTGTTCTGAATGTTATTATGTTGTTAGTTTTATCTATATCGATAATTTCAGCAGTAGTCTGATTAGCTACTGTATATGTATCTCAAACTTTAGGTCGAGTTGCTATTCAGCTTACAAAGAATCTCCAAAAGTAGTCATCATCCACCATAGCATAGATTTTTATATTACCATCTTCTGAAGCTACATTTTTATATCAGATTTTTAATTTCTCTAATGCTTTTCTTGTAGAGAGTTTGTCCCAATAGATACTTTCACTTACTATATATCAGTTACTTGTATATCTCTGCTCGTTTATCTCTCAGAAATAGTTAACTCCATTTAAAGTATAGCAGATACAGAAATATACCCCATTCTGTCATAGAATTATCTTATCTGCACCATAAGGGTATCTGATAGGTCTACTCCATACAGTTCTCATTCATGGTATCTCGTTTCAATATTTATAAATTCCATCACATCAAGGAATAAATAAACCATCCAAAAACATACTCATTGACTTACTTGATGATACATCATTAAAGTCAAACTTTTTCTTTATGTTATAAGGCTCTTGGTTTATATCAGAATTGGAGTTGGGGTAGTATGTCTTACAAGCTATCAGACTTCTTTGGTATCAGCTTACTGCATAGAGTCTATACTGATATCAGTATACACTTCCTGTAGTAGCTCATGAAGTAGTTAATACATAGCAAACTGTTTCTGTGTTAGTTACTGCCTTTACTATGAGTCATTTCCGCTCGATAGCTTCAGTTGCTACTGAATCTACTCAGTTCCAATAATACTGTCTTGAATTATACCCATCAGTAGTCCGAATTATTAAATTTCAGGCTTGTTGAACTATGTCTACTATCGTTTCATTTTCATCTACTAAACTCTTTGTTATAACTCCTCGATCATTAAGATTTACTATGTCTATCTTACTTCAGCTACCTATATATAAATCTCATCACCATATTACACAAGGATGGCTATCTGCAGTAGTTATATTTGAAGCCCCTATAGATATTTTGCTGTCATCATAATTATGAACATTTACCATTACTATAGTTCCATCAAAATCTGATGAAGGAGTAATGGTTAGTGTTCTTAGAGAAGTCGATCCTCAGTTTATCATCGTAAACCATCAATTCTCATAAGCTGTATCAGTTAATCATCACCCATTTATATCTAAGCTTCCTGCTGTCATTCATGTAATTTTTGCAGCTATTCTAACCCTATTACCATCTCATGTAAAGCTAATAGATAGAGTCCCTGTATTTCAGGGGGTATGCTCCATTCAATTATCTGTTAATGTCCATCATGTTCCTATAGTCCGATCACTTGCAGAATTCTGAAACTTTGGCTGAGTTAATAACTCGAGTCAGGGATCGAATAAGCCATTTCGGTCTATTACATCCACATAACTTCCTCTAATAGCAATAGCCTTAGTCCCATAAGTTACTCCATTTAGCCATGTTGAAGTTAAGTTGGGAGCTTGAGCATATAATGCTCATCCTCATTGTTGGTCTCCACCACCATCTAAAGAGCCATTATAATTTTCCGATGTCTCTAATCTTCTATCGAATGTAAATATAGTCATTCCATAATCTCATGCAGGAGATATTGCTACAGGGTATCATTCTTCTCTATAGTTTAGAACTTCTGAATCTAATCTGTGTCATAGCTTAAATCATTTAGTGTTATATCAAGTCTGAATTCACTCAGCATAAAAATAGCTACCTCATGCAAATTCATCTGCTGAGATACCTTTTGTCCAATCTTGTAATGTTATGTCTTCTCTTTTAATATCTACCATTGTATATTATTCTAAGAATCATAAATAAGCATCTTCTACATGATATGCACTCTCATTCTCAAAGCATCATTCTGTTTGTATCTGCTGTATTCATTGTTGGTAATATCACTCCCATAGTTGTTGTTTGTCATAGACTTGTTTAGCTCAAAATACAAGAGAATTCAGACCTTTAATCATGATATTGTGATATTCATGAGGCAGTTTTATTTCATCACTTGTAGTTGTCAGCTCTAAGTCTAAAGGAATATATTTTCACTCCATATATAATGCTCCATCCTTTTTAGGAATTGGTATTAAGAAAATGCTACCATCTCTGAGTATTCAGTATGGTTTCTCGTGCCATTTAGGGTTTGTTACATCTTCTTCACTACTATACAAAGAAGAGTCATACAAAGGTATCTTCTTACCATCTAAGAAAGCTGTTAATACAAGCTTTAGTCATGT
>JAGCBE010000466.1 GCA_017652345.1 Methanobrevibacter sp. | reverse complement strand
GGCAGACCTTTCAAAATCGGTTCTGCCCTTCGCACATTCCTTTCCATCCTTGATTGGAATGATATCAGTAGTTGTGCTTCCAGTATCTACAAAAATGCAGTCCTTTTCGATTTCAGCAACGATATGTGAAGTTGCAATCCAGTTTGCTGCAGCAACCTCAATAGGGTTTGCAATGAGTTCAGCAAGTGACAATACCTTATCTGTACCGATATATGCAACAGGACAGTCAAAGAGCTTTTCACAGGTGGTTGCAATATCCAATACACCTTGTGCCTTTGTCTCAAAGGCATCAACTAACTCTGCAGTCATGGAAATGCCTACAGCATCTATCTCATCAACTGGACAGATCTTTTCAATCAAATCGTATAAGACATTTCCCAACCTTTCATTTTGAGACCACATAGGCAAGTATTCAAATACAGTTTGAATATCCTTTATTTCACCATTTTCATATTCCACAATTGCCAAATCGGTGTTTGCACCACCGATATCAAAACCTGCTACTTTCACATTATCACCGAATAAGTATAATTTTCCCCTATTTCTAAAATCAACTATTTATAAAACTAATTATCTTCTATTTTAATTTCTAAAATTCCATCATCATTCTTATAGAAACTTGCTTTTGAACTATAATTTATTTCATCAATATCCTCTACGCCAATCCTTTTATCAATCAAATCAATGATAGTTTTAGCTATATTGATGTTTATGATTTTTTGAAGTCCCACATAGGAAGTGGTGAACCTTGAGTTAATCTCCAAAAGATAAATGTAATCATCCTCAATTATGAAATCTATTCCTACAAAACCTTTTAGTCCTGGAACATATTCACAAGCCAATTTTGCATACTTAAAGACTTTTTCCTTCAAAGGATGCTCATATGGAACATATCCTCCAAGATATTCCCCACCATTCTCATCTATTTTAACTATTTGCTTATTTAAGCTTATAGGAAGGGCTTCCTTGCCGTCACTGATTAGGCAGACACTGCAAACGTCCCCTTCAATGTATGGCTGAATGATGAATCTGGAACCTTCACCATAAATTTCCTCCAAGTCATCAATATCCTTTTTAGAGGCAATTATCTTAATGTCATCACAATCCACCCCAAAACGTGGCTTTGCAATGAGCTTGTTCTCTTTAACCACATCCCTATCTGAATTATCCAAAACTGGAATGTCTTTAGGCTTTTGCATTATAGGAACTGCATTGTCATTGCTTCCATCCCCATAATCTCCATTGATAGTGTCAAAGAAGATTTGAATAGCCCTTTTCCAATAAGTCTTCCTATTCAAGAGAATGTTGTATGTCATTGGCTGAGGTATTCTATTTGACAGATAATCAAAGGTTTCATACTTGTCAGATGCAAGCTTCACTGCAAAATGGTCACTGCCGTAAACCTTTATTTCCTTGGATTCAAGCAATTTGGTTAAATTGTATAGGTTATTGTCATTTTCAGCTGCAATGAACATTGCCTTATCAAATATATATGCTTCCCTTTCCAGCCAATCTTCAAGAGCTTCCTCAATAATCAATGTTTTTACATCAAAGTCAAAGTCATCAAAGATGTTTTCAAACTGTTTTGCAAGCAAAACATAAATGTCTTCATCCTTTAAATCACTTGCAAGTGATCTTATCAGTTCTACAGCTTCTGAAACTATTGACAAATCTTCTACGCCAGAAGCAGTAAAGTATTCAAATACCAATATTGAATCATCATTCACATCTTTTAAATCAAGCATATTGCCACCTTAATTAGCATAATCCTCATAGATAATTGTTAATCCTTTTAAATTCAAATCATCATAAGGGAATTTAATTTCTTCACCGTCAAAAGCAATCTTAATCAATGAATTATTGTTATCCTCAAACTCATCCACACTCATATCCTCATCAATGACTTTCATCTTTCTTGTAAAGCTTGACATCACTTCATCAGGAGCTTCCATTTTCAAATTATCATTTTTATCTGCATCTTCAATAATTTTAATCATTAGCTCTGCAGCATTTCCCATTCCATATGGGTTTTTAGCGGATTTCATCTTATTTGCAAAGTCCTCATCATCCAATATCCTTCTTGCATTTTCAAGTATGACTTCCTTATCAGAACCTACAAGAATGTTTCCACCGGCAGTTACTGTTTCAGGCCTTTCAGTATTGTACCTTAAGGTAAGTGCAGGCACATCAAGAGTGATCGCTTCCTCCTGCAATCCTCCAGAATCTGTCAGAATAATGGTGGATTTTGAAATTAGAAGGAGGAAATCAAGATAACCGACTGGTTTTATAATATGTACATGGCCAAGATCGTTTAATCTGTCAAAGAGACCAAAGTTCTCCATTGTCTTCTTGGTTCTTGGATGAATTGGGAAGATGATGTTCATGTCATCAAGTTCCTCCAAAGCTTCTATGATATTGATTAGTCTTTCTTTATCATCAACTGTTTCCGCTCTGTGCATTGTTAAGGTAAGGATGTTTTCCATATTGTCAATATCAAGCTCTGCAAGACCTTCATCGTATTCGTCTTTTTCCCTATTCTTAGATATTTCAAGGTTTCTGAAACAGGCATCCACAACAGTGTTTCCTGTAATGAATATTCTTTTTCTTGAAATTCCTTCCATAGCGAGGTTAATTGCAGACTCTTCAGTTGGAACAAAGTATAATTTGGAACAGATGTCCGCTGCAAGTCTGTTGATTTCTTCAGGCATAGTCTCATCAAAAGAACGAAGCCCCGCTTCCACATGGCCTACCGGAATGTGCAATTTGCTTGCAACAAGTGCACCTGCAAGTACTGCATTTGTATCTCCCTGCACAAGCAAGATGTCTGGTTTTTCATCTAAGAGAACCTCTTCAATTCCTTCCATCATTTTGCCAGTCTGCTTTCCATGGGAGCCAGAGCCAACATGAATATTATAATCAGGAGTTGGGAGCTTTAAGTCAATAAAGAAATTCTCAGACATTTCCTTGTCATAGTGCTGACCAGTGTGAATCAACAGCAATTCATGGCCTCTCTTTTCAATCTCATCCATAACAGAAGCCATTTTGATTATTTCCGGCCTTGTTCCAAGTACAATAGCTATTTTCATTTTCAAACATCCTTTAAGTTAGTTGATAATTTCAGTTATGATTTGATAAATTTTATAACAATTTATATTATATAAAGTTATGTTCTTCAAATAATATATAGTTTAATTAATCTTGAAAAATTGAAAAAAATTGAAAAAAGAAAAAAATAAAAAATATATAATT
>JAGCBE010000465.1 GCA_017652345.1 Methanobrevibacter sp. | reverse complement strand
TATTACTCAATAGTATTTAATATATTCTATTATCTTATATTTAATTTTTTTTAAAAATTAAGCTTAAAAATTAAGCATTGAAAAAATAATAAAGAATTCGATACCTCCAAATTAAAATAAAATTCCTTGGTTAAAAACAAAATTTTATATTATAATAATGAGATATATTAAAATAATATAGTATTAAAATTCTTTTCTTTAAATGAAAAAAAGTAATACAATATTAAAATTAAATGAAGTTACAGACTTAAAAATAGGTTCAAAATTATAGATTCAAAATTAATTTAAACTCTATCAAGTGATCATATGATTGAAGACAGAATACAAATTCTCAGAAGAGCTGCAAAAGTTTCCTCTAGAGAGAACAATGAACATGTGTGGTGTGTCATCGCAGGTAATGAAAAATTAGTTGATGATATAGCATACAATGCAATCACCGCTAAGGATAGAGTTCAAATATTATTTAGGGAATCAATTAAGATTCTGGACAAGTACACTTCAAAGAGATTTGACTGCTTAATGCTAAAAGGAGAGACACTGAAAATCAGTGAGCTTAGAAACAGATGCAATGAGAAAGGTGGAGCATCTATTGAGATAACTAACGTGCATATCAAGGATGTGCCTAATCTGTTGGTGATTGTTGGCCCTGAAGAGTCTATGAAATCATTTAATGGTGAAACAAATAGGCAGAACACAAAAATAAACATTTTAGCTGAAGATCATACAAGCAGTTTCATTAAGGCTGAACTTAATACAAGATTTAAATTACCTTCCTTTTTAAGGAATACAGTGACACCAATACTTGATATGAGCGATGTTGTTTTATCTGCAATCTTGGTATCTGTAATAGATGAAGAGAATATTGAGCATGTTAAAGAAATCAGCCAAAACAATAGTTTATTTGGAATTGACTTGAAGAAGACAATCCAAGATAAAGAAAAACAAAGAATATTCGAGGATGTAAAAGAAGATAAGCCAGAATTACAGGAAGAAAACAACCCAGAAGAAACATCCAATCCTGACAACACCATAGAACCACAAGAAGAAAACAATCCACAAGAATAAATTAAGCTTTTTTAGAGCATTTACTATTTTAAATCCTATTTTTCCAACTATTTTTACATGATTTTTAAAATCTTTTCATAATTTTATACAAAAACTTATTATTAATAAAAATTATAAATAATTATTGTTATAAACATTAATTAATTAGTTTTTGAATATAATATTGAAAATTATATGAAATATTAATTGATTGTCAATTCAGTATATCAATTCAAAAACGTGAATTAATTAATTAAACAATAAAATCAATTAAATAATTTATAAAAATTTAATTTTATTTTATCAATGGAGGAATAACTTTGAGTATTTTCGGAAATGAAGACGCTATTGAAATTGAACCAACCAGAGTTGTGAAAAATAGTTTAGGTATTGACTTAGGTACCTTAAACACTGTAATCGCAAAACCATCAGGAGATAAATTTGACTTATACCAAATTCCTTCTGTAGTTGCTGTTAAAAAAGATGACCCTTCTGCAGTCCTTGCTGTTGGAGAAGAAGCTAAAAAAATGTTAGGCAGAACTCCAGAGGACATTGTTGCAGTAAGACCACTTAAAAAAGGAGTAATCGAAAACGTTGCACAAGCACAAGCATTACTCATTAGAGCAATGGAAATTGGTATAAACGAAGGAGAAACCGTAGGAAGAATTGTCATCGGTATTCCTGGAGACGCTTCTGAAGTAGAAAAGAATGCTGCTGAAGAAATAGGTAGAAAAGCTGGTGCTGAATACGTATTGGTAGTCAGTGAAGGTTTAGCTGCAGCTATTGGTGCAGGATTGCCTATTGCAGAACCAAATGGAACCATGGTAATTGACATTGGCGCAGGATCTACTGATTTAGTGGTAATTTCCCTTGGTGGAATCAACGATATTGAAACCGTAAGAGTCGGTGGAGACGACATTGATAATAGAATCGTGGAATTGGTTGCAGAAAAATACAATGTTGCAATTAGCATTCACGATGCAGAAGCTGCAAAAATGGAAGTTGGAATGATCCATTGCAGTGAAGAATTTGAAAACTTAAGCTATGAAGTTATTGGTAAATCCTTAGAAACTAACAGACCTAAAAAAGTTGTAATTGATTCAATGTTAGTTGCAGATGCAGTAGAACCAATCATCCAAGCAGTTGTTGGCGGATTAAACCTTATCTTAGAAAGATTACCTGCAGAATTGATGATGGGAGTTTACAAAAATACTGTAGCAGTAGGTGGAAGTTCCAGATTAAGAGGTCTTAAAGAAAGAATTTTCGATGAATCAGACATTCCAATTCAAATTTCTGATGACCCTATGACCGTAGTTGCAAAAGGAACTGCAATCGTAGCTGCTGAACCATTAGCTTTAGAACCGGAAGTACGTTTAAAAGCTATGAAATAAATTTAAACAATTTCAAGCGTTATTAATACGTATAATACTATGGATTGTTTTTACAATCCATAATATTCCTTTTAACACCAATAATCAACACCATTAAAATTACTTCTTTTAAACTTTAATAGACCTTATTTTTATAAAATTATAAAACTAATTAAACTTAGAAAAACGAAAACTAATTTAAACTAACAAAAACTAAACTATTTAAATAATAAAACTGGATTTAATAATATGGACACACTAGGATTAGATGAAGCTGGAAGAGGCCCCGTATTAGGCCCAATGGTTGTTGCAGGAATCGTTATACCAGAGAAAAAGGAAAAGATCATTGAAAGAATGGGTGTAAAGGATTCCAAAAGATTAACTCCAAACAGAAGAACTGTTCTTTACCGCAAATTGACTAAGATGTTCGATTATGAAATTGTAGTCATTACTGCAAGGGATATCGATAACTTAAGAGCAAAGGGAATTAATCTAAACCAAATAGAAAAACTAGCTATGCGTAAAATAATCAATAACTTAAGAGCGGATAGAATTATCATAGATGCTTTGGATGTGAAGGAAAGCAGACTTCAGGAAGAAATGCAGGAATATGTAGGATATACTTGTGAAGTCATCGCAGAGCATAAGGCAGATGATAATTACTTGGCAGTTGGTGCAGCTTCAATCATTGCAAAAACAAAAAGGGATTTGCTTGTTGAGGAAATCAATAAGGAATACATCAAATCCACAAAAGACAGAGCGGGAATTGGCTCTGGATATCCAAGTGATCCTAAGACAAAAGACTTCCTAAAAAAATACAAATATGATGAAATGCCTGATTTTGTTAGAAGAAGTTGGGGAACTGTCCAAAAAATAAAAGAAGCCGAAGAGGCTGAAAAATTAGAAAAGAATTAATTAAAAAAAATAATAAAAAATGGATTTATTCTGGATTGAATCCAACAATTTTCCATTTTCCATCAAATATTGCTGCAACTGAAGAAACAGGATTTTCAAATTCAGCAAATGCACCTTCATCAAAAATAAACTTACATGCAGCATCAGGAGTTTCTGCAGAGAAAACAACATCTTCAGGTGTGTTTTTCTCATAAGTGGAAATGAATTGAGCTTTACCATCTTCTATTTTTTCAACCAATACTTTGCTATCAGTGACAATACCGATGTAAGCTTCATAACTGTCTGCACTTCCTTTTACCACTGCAGCAATTCTTGGAGTATTGTAATCATCCTTTTCATAATCCAAAGTGATTAAGGAATATGCCATTGCATCCCTAATGTTCATCCCAATAGATATCTTATCTTCAATAGGATTGGTTTGGGAACCGTTTGAAATAACTGCAATGTCATCAAGAACCTTT
>JAGCBE010000464.1 GCA_017652345.1 Methanobrevibacter sp. | reverse complement strand
TACAGGAATAGCTGCATCCTGGAATGCAAATACAATTACACAATTAGCTGTTTTTCTGCCTACGCCTGGAAGCTTTAGCATCTCATCCATTTCTCTTGGAACTTCACCGCCATATTGATCAATCAATATTCTTGAAACTTCCAAAATACGTGCTGCCTTTACCCTATAGAATCCTGCAGGCTTAATCAATTCCTGTACATGCTCTACTGGAGCATCTGCTACAGCATAAATGTCTGGATAAACATCAAACAAAGCGTTTGCAGCTTGGTCGGTATTTTCATCCCTTGTCCTTTGAGATAAGATAGTCCTAATCAAGACTTTATAAGGGTCATGGTCATGGAAAGTGCGGATAGTGTAAATTTCATTTAATCTTTTAAATATTTCTCTTATTCTCTCTTCATCATTCATTTTCTAAACTCCAAATAGATTCATAATTTATTTCAATTCCATTTCAATGCCAATTTCACCCATAAGCTCAATGAAATTAGGGAAAGATACATCGAAGCATTCACCATTCTCCACTTCAACATCATGTTTCAATCCAAGCAATGAAAATGCCATAGCCAATCTATGGTCATTATGGGATTCAACTGTTCCATCACCAATAGTTTGACCATAAATGGTCATTCCATCCTCAAACTCTTCAAGTTTGCATCCTAATTTTTCAAGCTCTCTACAGGTAGTGTCAATTCTGTCAGTTTCCTTTAATCTGCCATGACTTACGCCAGTGATTGTAGTTTTCCCTTCTGCAACTGCTCCAAGAACCGCTACAGTAAGCAATAAATCTGGCGCATTTGATAAGTTCACATCAATTCCCTTAAGATTTCCATCAGATCTAAGTGAAGCATAATCATCAAATTGTGTTACATTAGCACCCATCTCTTCCAATATATCTAAGATGAATTTATCCCCTTGTTTTGAATCGCTGAAGAGATTTTCAATTCTTACATACCCTCCTGCAATAGCTGTAGCTGCAAGCAAATAGGAAGCTGAAGAGTAATCCCCTTCAACAATATAATCGCTAGCAATGTATTTTTGTGGCTTTACATTAAATTTAACCCCTAAGCAATCGGTATGCTCTTTATTGCAGGTTTCATGGATTTGATAACTGTCCTCATCAATAGCTATTCCGAATTTTTCTAAAATGGAAATGGTCATATCAACATAAGGCTTTGATACGAATTCAGGATAAACCTCAAGTTCCACTCCTTTTTTAGATAATGGAGCAGAAATAAGAATTGATGATATGAATTGGGAACTTATGCTTCCCAAAATATCCGTTTCTCCACCAATATATCCAGGATAAATCTTTAGAGGTGCCTTTTTATTATCATTCAATGATTCTATCCTAACTCCTAATTCTTCCAATGCATCAATCAATGCACCCATAGGCCTTGTTTTAAGAGAATCATCACCTGTAAATATCACTTCATTATCAGATATTGCAGCTACACTTGTCATTATCCTAAGTGTAGTGCCTGAATTAGCGAGATCAATCATGTCTTCGGAAGGATTTTCGCTGATATTATGTAATTTGCCGCCAGTTCCAAAAACTTCCAAATAGTCAACAGTTTGGCTTTTATCCCCTTTTAAGATGATTTCTTTCTTTCTGTCAATTTTAGCGCCAAGAGCTTCACAAGCCCTTATGGTTGATAAGACATCTTCAGAGTAAAGCACATCAAATAGCTTGGATTTTCCTTCAGCAAGTGATGAAAGAATAACTGCCCTATGGCTATAGCTTTTAGAAGAAGGAGCTTTAACGGTTCCATTAATTTTAGAAAAATTTTTTATTTTAAGATTCATTTAATACATCCTTTGATTAATTAAATAAAAATTAATCTATTTTTTAATATAATTATCTATTAAACTATTAGATTAAAATTAATAATAAACTTATCTAAAAAGGAATTAAAGAATTTTTTTAAAAATAGGAAAATAACTAAAAAAAGATAAAAAATAAAAAAAGAAAAAGTTTGAAAAACTTCTTTAAAAATTTAGAATCTAAAAGTCGATGAAATACCTTAAGACAGTGAATACACCAAGCGCTAAGCTTATTGTAAACCCTACAAAACCAAGTACAGGCATTTCATAGAATCTAGGCCCTACATCAATCAGCATTACAAGTGAAGAACCTACTAAAAGTGCAGCAATAATGATAGCAAGAGAAAGCTGGTTTGCTATCTCACTGATATGCTTTACTTCAATATTGACAGTCACTTCCCCTTCTTCAACTTTATAGATTGTTTTTGAAATGAGACTTGGCAATGCCCTAAGGACATGTTCAAAGGCAAAAAAGCTATTTTTTGCATTGTTTGCCATTTTTAGAGGATTGTATCTTTGAACCATTAATTTACGGGCAAATGGCTTAAGAAGAGCCACTACATCAATATCAGGGTCTAAGCGTAACCCTGTATTTTCAACCATTGACAATCCTCTTGCCATTAAAACAAACTCATTTGGCAATCTCACATCAAATTTTTGCATCAAGAAAAGCAAGTCCTCAATAATACCATTGAAACGGCTAAGCTCTACCCCATAATACTTTGCAAATAAGTCATTAAGATCGCTTTTTAATATGTTGATGTCTGTTTTCTCATTTAAAATATCCATACGGATTAACTGATTGATTAGTCCGTCAATATTACGGTCTGAGAAATAAATCATCAATTCAGCCAAGTCTTGCCTGAACTCCTCATCAAGAACTCCCATCATTCCAAAATCAATATAGCATATAGCATTGTCATCTGTTACAAAGATATTGCCTGGATGAGGGTCTGCATGGAAGAAACCGTCAATGAAAAGCTGTTGGAAATAGGAACGAACAATCCTATCTGCAATGAGTATCTTATTGTATTTTGGGTCATCACCTGCAATGACTTCAGATAATTTTACACCCTCAACATATTCCATAGTTAAAACTTTTTCATTAGAGTAATCAGGATATGTAGTTGGAACGATTATCTTATCATTATACTTGAAATTGTCACTCAAATGTCTGATATTCATCAATTCATTGTCAAAATCCATTTCTTTATGAATTGATTTATCAAATTCATGAAGGACAGCGGGAAGATTTAGATGCTTGAAACTGGTATTGAATCTGTCAGACTCATTGGCAATGAATTTCATTATGCTTAAATCAGTTTCAACTATTTCCTCAACATTCGCTTTTTGAACCTTAACAGCCACTCGCTCTCCAGTATGCAATTTTGCCT
>JAGCBE010000463.1 GCA_017652345.1 Methanobrevibacter sp. | reverse complement strand
TGGGTTTACGTCTTTTGAGTAATGAGTTCTTCTTAAGTCGCCTAATAAATAATCCACGTTAATCGCCTCGATTATATTTACAATAATTTTTTCAATTAATAATAAACATTAGTAATTGTTTAATTGTTTTAATTATCTAATTAATAGTTTGAATAATTATAATAATTATATTATTTCTTTAATTTATTTAAACTTAGTTTTTTTAGCATTTAGTTTTTATAGCATTATTTCTTTTCCAATCTCACTTTCACTGAATTTGCATGTGCATAGAATCCTTCATATTCAGCTATTGGAATGACTGTTTTTGAAAGCTCTTCAATTCCTTCCCTTGTTAGGGTCTGAACAGTAGGTTTCTTAAGGAACGCTTCAGTTGAAAGGCCTGAATACATCTTAGCTCCTCCACCTGTTGGCAAAACATGGTTTGTACCGGAACCGTAGTCACCTGCAGCAACTGGAGAGTATTTGCCAAGGAAAATGGAACCTGCATTTTTAATCCTGTTAAGTACAGATGCATCATCTTCAGTGCAAATGATCAAGTGTTCAGGAGCATAGGTATTTGTAAAGTCAATAGCTTCATCCATATTTTCACAAAGGATAATATGTCCGTGCTTTTCCAAGGACTCTTCAATTATTTCACGTCTTTCAGCTTCTTTTGCGAATTCTTCAATCAGATCTTTTGAAGCTTTAGCTATTTCCTCATCATCAGTCACCAAGAAGCAGGATGCTTCAGGGTCATGCTCTGCCTGAGATAGGAAGTCATGAGCGAGATACTCTGGAATTGCAGTATTGTCACACAAGATCAAGACTTCAGATGGTCCTGCAGGGAATTCAATATCCACATCACCGTAAACAAGTTTCTTCGCTCCTGTAACGAATACGTTTCCAGGACCTACAATCTTTTCGACCTTTTCGATTGATTCAGTTCCATAAGCCATTGCAGCAATAGCTTGAGATCCGCCGCATTTGTAGATTTCGTCTGCTCCAGCCAAGTCTGCAGCAACAAGGATTGCATCCATTATCTTGCCGTCTGCTCCTGGAGGAGTGCAGCAAATGATTCTTTCCACTCCAGCTATTTTCGCAGGAATAACTTCCATTAGAATAGATGAAGGATAAGCAGCTCTTCCTCCTGGAATGTAACAGCCAACACTGTTGATTGGCCTGATGATCTGCCCAGCAGTGATTCCAGTGTTCACTTCCATAAACCATTCTTCTGGAATCTGAGCCTTATGGAATTTTTCAATGTTTCCAGATGCTCTTTTAAGCGCTTCAATAAGATTCTTATCCAAATTATCGTAAGCTTCCTTGATTTCATCTTCTGAAACCTGCAAATCATCCAATTCGGCCTTATCAAACTTTGCAGTGTATCTCTTTACAGCTTCATCCTTGTTTTCCTTAACATCCTTTAAGATGTCTGAAACTATATTCAGGACTTCGCTGATATCTGCCTGTGACCTTTTGATCAAATCATTTGCAGTTTCCTTATCATACTTTAGAATTTCCATTCTACCACTCTTGCTAAATAAAAATAAACTAAAATAAAATTATTATAATTTCATTTGTTTTGTTGTCTTATGCACATTAGCTTGATTGCACTATGCATAATTTATAACATAATTAAATATATTTTTTATATTTTATATACATTGTTAATAATAATATAAAATTCTTTTATTTTTTGTGATGTTTTTGCCAAATTTTAATATTACTCCACATTTTTCAATGATTTAAACTGTTTAAGAATTTCATTTATTTAATTTAGTTAAGTAGTAGTTTGTCTATTTTTTCAGTATTTTTTATATGAAACTATTAGTTTATCAGCAAAGATTATTACTAAAAAATCCAATTCAACAAAAAGATTTATATATTTTTGATACAAAGAATTAAATATAAAAATTTATATAGTTAAACATAAATTTTAAATATAATTGTGTTTAAAATACTATTAACAAAAATAAATTTGAGTGTGTAATTTGTAATTCATTATTGAGGTTTATATGGGGATTTTGTTGTCAGTCGTTTAAATCCCAAATAGAGGATATGAATCTCTTGGTACTTGTGGTGAATTAATATCTTATAGCTTATTTTTATGTTTGTTATGTGTTTAATGATTTAAGTTGAATGATCATATTTAACTTAAAGCCAGAATTTTATTTTTACAATTTTAAAATATAGGAAAGGTATTATATGTATAAGGATGAAATGATTCAATTACATCAATTTTTAGTATATGTTTTAAAATATTTAGACACTGATAACTCTGCTCATGAGTTCTTTGACGATTACCTTGCGTTAAACATAAGTCCTCATCATATTCACAGAACAAAAGCAGAGCACAAACATGCAATATTCGTTCTTTCTAACATTATTTCTGAAGTGATTTTAAACAAGGAAGAGGGATCAGTTCCTCCAAATGTTTCAAATGCTTTAAGAGATCTTGTAAGAAGATCTAAAAAAGAATTAAAGGCAGCTGAAGCTGCTCAATCCAAATAATTCTTTTCTTTATTTTTTTTTTATTTTTACAGTTTTTTCTTTTTTTAACAGTTTTCATTTTCTTTTTTTAACAGTTTAGACTTTGTATTATTTCTATCTTTAGTCGTGTTTTTTGAATATCTTTATGGTTTTTTCACCTATTTTTTCTTTAGAATTTATTAAATTATTTTCCTTTGCTTAAAAAGATTTAAATATATTATTACTGATATATATTTATAGTATAAAAAATTAATACGAAAATATTAAATAAGAAAATACTAATAAGAATATTTTTAGTATTTTAGTATTTAGATTGAAAAGCAAGAATTAAAACTGAGAATTAAATCATTCATTAGAAATAATTATAATTAAATAAACTTTTAAAGGGTGATATCTTGAAAGTTATTATTGATGCTGCAAACGTTGCACATTTTCATAAAGAGGAAGGTTCAAAAGCTAAATTAAAGAACATTACCTTAGCTGTTAAGGCATTGGAAGAAGAAGGTCATGACTTTTTAATCATAGCGGATGCTTCCTTACGTCATAATATAGATGATAAAGAGACTTTTGTCAGATTGGTTAATGATGGAATCATTGATGAGGTTCCTGTAGGAACAATTGCAGACCATTACATTCTTGATTTGGCATATGAAGAGGATGCAAAGGTATTGTCAAATGACAAGTTCAGGGATTTCATGTCTGAATTCCCAGACATCAACAGCATAAGAATTCCATTTTCAATTCAGGACAATGAATTGGTTATGGGAAAGGCCAAGAAGCCTAAAAAGGTCAAGAATCTCTTGCAGAACATCTGTGATGAAACATTGAATGAGCTTGAAAGAAAACGTTGGGTGGTCTACAAAGGAAAGGAAACCACCAAATTCACTCCATTGAATGTTGCAAAGCAAGCTATTCTATTGCTTGATGAGTCTGAACAGGATAACGTTTCCTCAAAGATAGAGGGAATATTCTCCAGATTGCCAATGTTTGACAAGGTTATGGAAATGGTGGATGATGTTGAAACATCTGTTCCATATGTGATCTTTGTTCTTGTTCATCCAAAAGACTATAAGGCTGCTGTAAAGGATGCAGGTAACATTTCAGTAACTGTAGCGGACAGATTGAGATTGGTTCACAAACCGCTCATAGCAGTTAGAAATGACTTGTTCATAAAGCCAGGATACTTTGGATTGAACATCGTCTTGACTGATGAGGTGGAAGACAATCCTCCATACAACATTGAAATTCAAACAAACACCTATGATGAAGTGTTCATCAAGAAGAACTCAAGAAACATTGCAAGTACAATTGCAGGCAGATTAGGTTCCTGGAAGTTCCCATTCGTTTCAGTCAAGCCTAATATGATTCTTGAAAAACCAGGTGAGTTTGAGATCTATTTGGAAAAGAATTCCAAGAAAAAGAAAGATAAGGATTAAATCACCTAATCTTTCAATTTATATTTTTTAAAATCCTAATAATGGATTCATTACAATTCGATTTATGATATTTAACGATTTACGCTTAACAATTTATTGATATTTTAAAAAACTAAAAGGAGGTAAAATATGGCTGAACATAGTATTATAAGAAAGCTTGTTTCATTAGTTACAAAACATGAAATCATAAGCATAGGTACTAAATACTTCCCTACAACTCCATTGGAAACAGAATATGTGGACATGTTCAATTACACTCAAACCATGCTAATGGAGATTGATAAGGCACATATCACAACAGAAAGTATTTTTACCAACTTGGTTAGAGATGTTGGCCGTGAAAACATTCCAGAAAATCATAGCTTTTATGAATTACTTCCTGCACAAGACAAGGTTGAGGAATATGCTCTTGTAAGCAATATCATCATGGGTAGTGACCGTTACATGTATGTAGAGCTTTCTGAACCTTCTTACATTATTAATCTTTTCACTGACATTATTTTAAGAGAAAATGGAGAAATTATCGAAAGAAGCGAAACTGAAATCGTTTCAAGATTGATGTCCAAAAACGATGCAATCAGAGTGGCTATAAGATTGGTGGGCATTGGTTTGGACAATGGAATCAGAGTAAGGGCTGCTGCAGGTATGACTGGTGCTGCAGCTATTGAAAGATCCATTAAGTTCAACAAGGAAGTTGGAGATTCTCCAGGTGTTGCATTCACCAAATTAGGCGGTGAATATGCGCTTGTATTGGACACTCCATTCAAGTTGGCAGAATCCGAACCTCCAGAATTCCAGCAATACCTATTCATTGATATTGTGGACTCTACAAACTTCATTTCCAAATATGGAAGAAACAAGCTTGTTGAATTGATGACAAGCGTGAAGGAGTTCATGGAAGATTGCGAAGGTCAAATCGAAGGATACCGTGAAGGTGGAGATGACTTGATTGCA
>JAGCBE010000462.1 GCA_017652345.1 Methanobrevibacter sp. | reverse complement strand
TAAGGGAGTAGTAATCTTCGCAAGCACTGCTGGCAGCTTAGTAGCACTAGCTAATGCATTCCTTACATATGATTATATGACTTTACTAACATACGCTATCACAATAATTATGGGAATTATATTTGGGCTTCTTCAAATGGCTAAGGCAGAAGACTACTGGACAAGAGAGTTTTATGATTACGCTATACGCTTGACAGAAGATGAAATGATAAATAATACTCAAAAAGAAAATAAAACGATTGTAGAGCCAATTTTAGGTCAAAAAGGAGAAGAAAATGGCGTTAATATATGATAATAAAGTTTATAGAAATTTGGAAGAGCAAGTTAGAAAAAATCAAAAGGATATTTCTTATCTTCAAAAGATTCAAACTGTGCTTAATCAATTTGGAATACATGTGTTAGGAATAAAAGCTGATGCTGAACAATTACCAGAATCATCAGCTGAATTTGGAAATGCATATGCAGTTGGCTTACAACCACCATATGAATATTATATTTGGACAGATTTAGATCCAACACCTGGATGGGTAAACATTGGAATATTCCCAGCACCAAGCACTGTTGAGGGACCAGCTGGTCCACAAGGAACAAGCGTTACAGCTGCTACAATAGTTGACAGTTATCTTGTTCTAACTTTAACAGATGCTGCTGGTAATAATACTCAAATCACTGCTGGATATGTTAAAGGAGATCCTGGTGTTCAAGGGCCAAGAGGACTTCAAGGTATTCAAGGTATACAAGGAGAACAAGGACCAAGAGGATACACTGGAGAACAAGGCCCAAGAGGATATACTGGGTTTGCATTAGATATTATAGCTTTATTAGAGGATGTTGCAGAGTTGCCTGATCCTGATACTGGAGATAGACATGATGCTTATGTTGTCCAAACTGGAGATAACTTTGAATTATATGGCAAAGTTTATGATGATGGAACTGATACATTTTCTTGGGAAAACTTTGGCTTGATTGCATTTAGCACTAACTATGTAACTGCAGCACAATTACAAGCTAAGCTAGATGATGAGTTAGAGGCTTTTATTGACTGGGTAGACACAGAAAATAATCCAAATCAACTAACATTTTATAATAATTACACAGGAAATGAAGTAACAGAAATAGATTTTGCAAGGATCAACGGAGAACCTATTGTTGGAGTAACAACTAACTTCCAATTAGCTACTAAAACAGAATTATCTTCTGCAATAGATGCGATCATTCTTGGGCGAACAGAAGTAGGAATAGCTAAAGAAGCAAAAGCAATTCAAGCTTTATCAGATGAATCAGGAGAAACACAAGATGCTCCATTCATCTTACAAGGAACTGGAACTGATGGAAACACTGTTAAAGTAGATACAAGTAAAGTAGCTGAGATCATAGCTAAAACTGGTAATACAGAAGTAGTGAATTCTCAGCTTGTAAATGGTAATGGAGTTTACTTATGTTGTGGTGGTAGAAATATATTTGATAAAGATACAGTTAAAACAAGTGCTGGTAATTATATCATTAACGATAGTGGTGAAAAGGTTGTTGATAATTCATCTTCATATTTTGAAGAATTTATAAATGTTATTCCTAATACAGATTATTACTTTAATAATGGTGTTGATGATGTTTATAGTGGTGTTCAAAGAATTTACTTTTATAGTGATGACAATGATAATGCGTTTATTTCAAGAACAGCAATAAGTCCATCAGGTAGAGATTTTACTACTCCTGTAAATTGTAAATTCATAAGAATTCAATATAAGCAAGGTTCATTTGCTTCAGATAAATTATGTATTAGCTTATACTACTCTACTGGAGAGGGATATGATAAAAACTATCCTTATGTAGAACCAAAAAAGTATTATACTGGAACTGAAGTGTTAAAAAGTGCAGGAAATGCAAGAGATAGCAAAGATCCTATAACTGGAACTATTACAAGAAGAGTAGAAATGGTGGATTTAGGAAGTTTAGAATGGCAAAGAGGAAGCACAGCTGTAGCTGGTAAATATAGATTTTATGCTTTATTGCCAACTGTAATAAGCGTTGATAGCTCTCAAAAACCTAATATGATATGTTCAAAATATAATGTTATAACTCCAACACAGTCTTACCAAGCAAGTGCAACTGGTATTAGCAATAATATAAATGTTGGGCAAGTAGTAGTATATGATGAAGACTATGCTACTGCTACTGCAGATGTTTTTGCAAGTGCAATGTCTGGAGTAATGCTTTGTTATGAACTTGCTACACCTACTACAGAACAAGGAACTACATTCCAAAGTATCATAGACATTGATGACTATGGAACTATGTATTGGGAAGATGAGAACAACGATCTTGTTGAAGTAGCTCAAGGATTGACTGTGTTCTATCCAGCTGATTATGTAGGCTTCATTGACAGTCTAAGTAAGCACTTGAACGGTAACGCTTCATCTGTATCAACTCTTCCAATGTTACCTGGAACATCATCAGATGGAACATATGTTCTCAAAGCTACAAAGTCTGGATCTACAATTACATACACATGGGTTTTAGAATAATAAAATTTAAAACGAGAGAATCTTTTGATTCTCTTTTTTTGAGCCTAAAATTCCCCCTACAATCGTTTTTTATTTTCTTAACGATAAAATATTGGTTTGAGTGTTTCAAAACAAATGAGAGCAAATACAAGGTTTTGAGGCACTTTC
>JAGCBE010000062.1 GCA_017652345.1 Methanobrevibacter sp. | reverse complement strand
GGCAAAGCTGGATAAATTAGGCTTTAAAAACATGTGTGAGTACATCTATGACATCTGCAAGATGACAGTTGAAGAGACTGAACTTCTTCCACACACAAATGCAGGAAACTTCTCATATGATGATATGAAAAAGCTAAAGGAATTCAATATCTCAATGGGAATGATGCTTGAAAGCTCATCAGAAAGATTGATGAGTACAATAGCCCATGAAAAAAGTCCTGGAAAAGACCCTAAAATACGTCTTGAAACAATTGAAAATGCTGGAAAGCTCAATATCGCATACACAACAGGAATACTTATTGGAATCGGTGAAACAAAGGAAGAAATAGCGGATTCCCTGCTTAAAATAAAAGAGCTTTGTGATAAGTATGGCCACATTCAAGAGGTAATCATTCAAAACTTTACCGTAAGCCCTGGAATTGAAATGGAAAACTATGAAGAGCCAAGTCTTTTGGATATGGTTAGAACCGTTGCGGCTGCACAATTGCTATTCGATGAGGATGTTTCTGTTCAAGTGCCACCTAACTTAAACTATGAAACAAGTCAAATATTCCTTCTCTGCGGTACTGACGATTGGGGAGGAGTATCCCCACTTAGTGAAGATTATGTGAATCCATCATCTCCATGGCCAACTCTTGAAAGATTGGAAAAACTGACCAATGATGCAGGTTACGAATTAAAAGAGAGATTGGCAATATATGAAAAATACATAAATGAAAAATATATTGAAAATCCAGATTTATTGGAAAAAACAAAAAGAGCACAAGAAGAGATTGAATAGTTAAACTCTTCAAAAAAAAATTAAATTATATAGAGATTAGAATAACTAATCTCTTTAAAAAAATATTTGAATTTATAAGAAAATTCTACCTAATTTTAAAAGTGATTTTGGATCTGCTTTGATAACTACCTTAACAATATCTGTTGTAGTTAACTTTTCAAATTCCATTTCCTTGAATTTATGAGCAATCTTATTGATGTCATCATCATCTAAAGTCCATAGATACTCAGTGACTTTAGTGTATTTTTGCATTTCAGCACCCATTTCCTCCAAATAGAGCTTTTCATACTTCTTAAGGAAATTACTGGAACAATCCCCTGCCTCTAAGGCTTCTACAGCAACTTCACCTGCAAATCTGCCTCCTAACATACCATTGGTGATTCCACCACCTGTCAAAGGATTCACTTGACTTGCAGCATCTCCACAAAGCATTATGTTGTCGCCGTACATTTCCTTGACAAGACCTCCAACAGGGTCTCCACCAGCATTCAATTCAACTGCTTGAGCAACTTGGGTTGCATAACAGTTGTCTGCAGCATTAACAAGGTATTCATAAGCTGATTTTTCAGCCATATTTGTAATGATTCCAAGGCCAACATTTGCAACATCCCCTCCTTTAGGGAATAGCCAGAAGTATCCTCCAGGAGCTACACTACCGAAATAGAACTCAAGATAATCATTTCTTTTCATTTTGACATTGCACATTTCATATTGCACGCCAGCAACCATATGTTGAGGTTTTATGATAGCATTTAATCCGGCCCATTTGGCTACATGGGACTCAGGACCATCTGCTCCAATAATAATTTTAGCATGAATATCATAGGTTTTTCCCATGGATTCACAAGTGACAATGAATGTACCATCTTCCTGCCTTTCAAGGCCTTTCGCTTGAGTTTTGATTCTGATTTCTGCCCCTTCCCTTGCAGCTTCTGCGGCCATATGCTTATCGAATACCTTACGTTCAAGCACATAACCTGCATCAGGCAAATCTATTTGGTCTTCACTAAGCCAAATATCTGTTCCATCAGGAGCAACAAACCTTACGCCACTGATTTCATTAGTAACCCAATGAGGATCCATTTCAAGGTCTAATTTATCAAAAATCTTCTTTGAAACCCCTTCAGCACATCTTTTAGGAAATCCAATTTCAGATTTCTTATCCATAAGGATTACTTTTGCGCCTCCTTTTGCTGCAAATCTTGCAGCGGAAGAGCCTGCAGGTCCAGCACCAATTACCAATACATCAGTTTCAATCATGATTATCCTTCCTTAGAAATACTTTTAATCACAATAATTTTTTAAATATAATCTAATCATAATATTTTTCTTTGAATATATATAATTTTTTAATAAAATTTTTTAATAAAAT
>JAGCBE010000461.1 GCA_017652345.1 Methanobrevibacter sp. | reverse complement strand
TGAGGCTAGAGAACTTGAAAACAATATCTCAGAGTTTAAAAACGTTGAATCCACACTTATTTTTAATACAGGATATATGACTAATTTAGGAGTGATTTATGCTCTTACAAAAGAAAATGATGTCATTTTCTCTGATCAATTGAATCATGCAAGCATTATAGATGGAACAAGAATCTCTAAAGCTAAAGTAAAAGTTTACAAACACAAAGATACAGAAGATTTGGAAAGATTAATCCAAATTGAATTGGAAGAGTCTACAAAAAATAATGAAGAAAAAAATAATAATTCTAATTTTTTCATAGTTAGTGATGGAGTATTCAGCATGGATGGAGACATTGCTCCACTCCCAGAACTTGTGGAAATAGCTGACAACTACAACTGCACACTTATAATTGATGAAGCCCATGCAACTGGAGTCATCGGTAAAAACGGAAAGGGCACCGTCGAATACTATAAGGACAAAACTGGAATTGACCTAACTGACTCTGTTGATTTGCAAATAGGAACCTTAAGCAAGGCACTTGCATCAGAGGGGGGATTTGTTTGTGGAAAGCAAGTCTACATAGATTATCTTATAAACAAATCAAGACCATTCATATTTTCTACAGCACTTTCACCATCTACAATAGCTAGCGCTAATACTGCCTTAAACCTACTTAAAGAAAACAGCAAAGAGTATCTGGACAATCTAAACATAAATACAAGAATTATGAGAAAACTCCTTGTAGACGGAGGATTGAATGTAATTGATGGAGAAACACCAATCATTCCAATAATCATAGGCCCTGCAGACCTGGCAAATAGATTCTCTAATCAACTAAAAGAAGAAGGAATATTGGTTTCAGCAATCAGACCGCCATCAGTGCCTAAAGATATGAGCAGATTAAGATTGACAATAATGGCTAGCCATACCAAAGAAGAAATAGAATTCACTGCAAAAGCAATTATAAAAATTTGGAAAAATATTAAAAAAGGAAATGAGTAAAAAGATGACATCAAACCAGCTACAACTTAAAAAAAAATAAAATAAAAAAGATAAAAAGAGGACATCAAATCATCTACAACTTAAAAAAAATAGAATATCATTCATTCTGATTTGATAAGGCAAGTGCTATCCTTTTTCCAATAGCAGTTATTACATGTTTTGCAATCTGATTCACCATACCCATTCTCTTTCCATTCGCTCAATAGGGATTGGTTCCTCACAAATGGCCTGTGCATTGAGAAAAATTCAATATTTGTTCTGTTCATTAAATCATTCATAGACTTCATATTGGATAATCCTCCACCTAAGACAACAGGGATTGAAACCTCACTTGCAACCTTATCTGTAAAATCCACCAACATGTTTTCATTTGACAATGCTTTCCTAAAGTATTGTGGGGAAAGGAACTTGGTAATCTGCAAACTATCTGCACCATTTTCAGCAAGTATCCTGCAGATCTCAAGTGAATCCTCAGGATCCTTATACAAATTCACACGACAGTGAACATGCAAATCAGTTGTATCCTTAATGAATTTGATTATCTCCAATACCATTCTGACTCTATTATATGTATTTCCACCATAATTGTCTTCCCTTTGATTTTCAAATGGATCCATAACCCTTGATAGGAAATAGTTATTGCCAATATTCAATTGTATTCCATCAAATCCTGCAAATGCAATTTTTTTAGCAGCTACAAGGTAATCCGCTTGAATTTTTCTTATATCCTCAATAGTCAAATCATTGACTTCCATCATCTGCTTTCCATTGACATTACAGTTGATGAAGCCAATCTGTGCAAAAATAGGGATATCATGCTCATGGACCATTTCAGTCAATTCCTTGAATTCCTTGATGAAGTAAGGATAATTGATGTAATCTGAATAATCGCTAAACCTATCATGAGAATATAATGAAATCAATTCAGTGATAATCAGACCCACATTGTTTTTTGCTAAATTTTCATATCTGTTAAAGATATCTTGAGAAAGGCCATGTGTACCTTCATTTTGTGATTCCCATAATCCAGTTCTAATAATCCTGCTTTTAAGATTAAATCTGCCAAATTTTGTATTATCGAATATGTCTTTCATGCATTTAGTTTATTTTAAATACTATAAAAAAGGGAGAGTAACTCAACAATTACCATAATATAATTTCTAAAAAGGGACAAGAATTTAATAGCCATCCACCTATTTTAAAAAAATCAATAATGGTAACAGGTACTTGTTTTTGTTCTATAACAGTTATTGCACATTTTACATCTTGATGTGCCTTCACCGTCAATTTTCCATTTTTCTAAGAAGTCTTCTTCAGCAACAAAAGGCCTATACATAGATAGAAAATCAATATCTGTCTTATTTAATGTTTCATTCATATGTTCCATGCTATTGAATCCTCCACCTAAAATAACCGGAACATTAGTGCTCTCAATCAAATTTTGACTAAATTCAATCAATTCATCTTCATCTGAAACATCTTTTGTGAAATACAATGGAGATAAAGGCTTTGTCACTTGAATGCTATCCACTCCAACCTTTTCAAGAAGTTTACAAATTTCAATGCTCTCTTTTGCATCAATTCCACCTTTCCTTCCATCAAAAGCATTTACTTTACAGCTTATATGAAAACTTAAGTTATTTTTCATGACTTTAATCAATTCCAATACAAGTCTCATACGATTAAATGTATTGCCCCCATAATCATCTGACCTTTGATTAAAATATGGATTAATGAATTTAGACAAGAAGAAGTTATTACCTAATGCCAATTGAATCCCATCAAAACCTGCCAACTTAAGCTTTTGACTTGCTATGATTATGTCTTGCTGAATCTGACGAATATCTTCCAAAGTCACATCATTAACACCAATATCCAAATCGATACCCCTATCATATTTTATGAACTCAATCTGGCCTAAAATAGGAACATCATGACTATGGCTAATCTCTGCTAGTCTTTTAGCATCAATCATAAAAGAAGGACGACCACTTTTAATTGAATACTCTGAAAATTTATCCTTAGGGTATAATGATATTAATTCAGTGATAATCAATCCGACACCACTTTTAGCAATATTTTCATATTTTTCATAAAGTTCACCCATTGTCTGGGTTTGCCAAAGACCTGTCCTTATAACTCGACTGTTAAGTTCCAAGTCTCCCAATCTACAATTATCAAATATGTCTTTCATAAAATTAGTTTATTGAAAAGAATATAAAAAGAGAGCAGTAATTATAGAATTACTATAAAAAAACAGATTATTTAAAAAAATATAAAAAGAAAACAACAATTATAGAATTATTATAAGGATGAAATCTTGATATATGGATAATTGGGAATATAAATGAAAAAAGAATTAAAAAGACAACTATTCAAGTTCAAAAGCGTTTTTATACTCTTTTAAAATGCTTTCAATTTGAGAATCATCATATCCAACAAGATTCAATTCATTGAAATAATAAGAAGTAATTTCATATAGTATCCTATTGGTTTTTTTGCCCTTTTCAGTTAATGAATATTCTGTTTTTAATTTAGGGCCATCATCAATAACTGTTTTTATAATCAAATCGTTTTCTTCCATATATTTTAAGGTTTCGGCCAATATATGATTACTGATTGTAGGATTAGCTTTTTTAAATTCAGAAAAATGTTTCATGCCTCTAAAAATATTAGATAAAATACAAAAAATCCATTTTCTATTAAAAAAATCCAAAGTAGATCCAATAGGGCAAATATTATTTTCAATCATATTATCAAAACAAAATTTAATTTTCAATGAGTATTTTTAAAATAGTAACTTTAAAATTACTAATTCGTTTATTAATTAAATATTGTATATATACATTTATATAATTTTTCAAGAGGCGATAAAATGAAAATCACATACTGGAGCGATTTCGCTTGTCCATACTGTTACATTGGGAATACAAGATTAAAAAAAACCATTAAGGATTTAGGATTAGAAAATGAAGTGGAATTTGATACTCGTGCTTTTGAATTAGACCAAAACGCGCCTAAAGATGTTGAATCCACAACTGTTGAAAGATTTGCAGTTAAATATGGATTATCATTAAATGATGCGGAAAAAGAAGTGAGCAATATTTCCAGATTAGGCATTGAAGAAGGAATAGACTTTAAATATTCAAGCACATTATATACAAATACTCGTGATGCACATAGGTTGATGAAATTTGCACAAAGCAAAGGAGACGCAAATCTTGTTGAAAAATTAGGCAATTCATTATTTGATGCATATTTTACTAAAAATTTGAAATTAGCTGATAAAGATGTGCTATTAAACATCTGCGATGAAATAGGATTAAATAGAGAGGAAAGTGAAGAAGTCTTAAACACAGACCTTTATAATAAGGAAGTTGAAAAAGATGAAGAAATAGCATTGATGGGCGGCATACATGCAGTACCATTCTATTTATTAGATGAAAAGTATTCTATCCCTGGTGCATTATCCTATGAAGATTTTAAAAAAGTTTTGAAACAGATAAGTGATGAAAATAAAGAAAATGCAATTAAAGAAAATGAAAAGAAAAAAGATGGAAATAAAGATGTTGATAGCTGTAAAGATGGAGTTTGCAGGATTTAAGATAAAAATAAGGTGAATTGAATGAAATTAAAATGGTTAGGGCATTCTGCATTTGAATTGATAAGAAATGATGGGCTGAACATTTTAGTCGACCCATTCATTCAAGGAAATCCAAGCTGCCCGATTTCAATTAATGAATTGAATCCGGACATCATATGCATTACACATGCACATGGAGACCATTTCGGGGATGCAATTGAAATAGCTAGAAACACAAACGCATTGGTTATCTCAAATTATGAAATATCCCAATATTTGCAAAAAAGGGGAATTCGCTCATTAGGAATTAATTATGGCAGCGAAATTTCCATAGATCATATGAGCATTAGAATGCTTGATGCAAGGCATACATCCTCTTACGACTTTGAAGGGGATATTAAATATGCTGGAAATCCTGGAAGTTTCCTATTTGACTTCAAAAATGACATTAAGATTTTTCATGCAGGGGACACTGGATTATTCTCTGATTTAAAATTTGTAGTTGGGGAAATATATAAACCTGATATTGCATTGCTGCCAATAGGAAACCTATTTACAATGGACCCAAAAGAAGCTTCAATAGCTGCAAAATGGATTAATCCAAAAATAGTGATTCCTATGCATTACAATACATTTCCTTCAATTAAACAGGACGGAAATTACTTTATGCAATTGGTTAAAAATGAAAACCCAAACTGCAAAACATTAATTTTAAAACCTCTTGAAACTTATGAAACTAAGTAAAAAAAGAGAGTATTAAAAGAGATATTAAAAAAAGAAATGGAATTCCAATTAGCATTTAAACTATTTTGATCAAGGTTCTATGGACTAAATCCAAGACTTGTAATGGTATGCCGAGAGTAACCCACATTCTGTTTTATACAGCATTCATCTTAGCGAACTACTCTGCTTCCCTTAGAGGTCATCAGCATATTTGTTCTTGCATCCTGTAGATTGGCCGTTTCACCGATTCCTTTAATGTCCATCAGTCAAGCATCATTGTCATCCATCAAAGGCCGTGTCGTTTCTGCTCCAGAGTCATACTTCTCAGCATAAGTCTTTCAACTTTACAGTCTATACGATGTGCGGAGTTTCCCTAGTTATAAAACCAGCAGCTGTCTTCGGCTTACCATTACAAATAGAACTTTATTTTTTATAGTATATAAAATTAAAATTTTTGAATTTGAAAGATTTTTACATTACCTCTTATGGATTAATATGCACCTTTAGTTGCAATCACTACATCCTTAATGTTATATGGAGGCAATTCAATTTCATAATCCATAGCTTCAATCAAAGCTTCAACACCTCTTCTTCCATTTGCCAAAATTTCATATGTATTCTTTGGAATGAAGATTACTCCACCTGTCTTGACTTTGGAAAGGATATCAAAAATTATTTTTACCTTCTAAGACTCATTCTTATCAATCAAGCTTTTGTTAAGGTTAATGAGGACAAATTCAAAATTACCCTTGACCTCATCTATTTGACCATAATCTATTTGCAGAATCTTTGCATCATCCACAAACTGATCACTGATGAAAAGACCTGTACCATACTCTTCAAATAGCTCAACCAAAGGTTTGATTTCATTCAAATATGTTTCATCGTCCTTCAATTCATAATTCATTGCATCTTCACTATAAATCAATGAGAAGGCATTGCTTTCAATTTTTCTCAGATAGTTTAGATTCTTTTCCAATTCCGCCTTGTCTTCATTTACCATAAACACATATCCACCACTGCTATGGAGGTCTTCGGTTTTTGGGAAAAAGAGACTGTCTTGCTCGATATCCATTAATGTACTGCCATAGAAGGACTTTAATTTGCTTTCTATATTCATAATAGGGGCAGATTGTGCAACAATATCCTTTGGAATAATGAAGATCTTTAAGGTACCATAAGCGTATAATTCATATTTTTTCTTCAATTCTTCAAAGAAACGTTTTGGCCTTAAATATGAATCCAAAATGCTGTCTGTTTCATGCTGTCCTGAGATCCTATCCAAATATTCAGCAGGCATGTTTGCACCGCATGGACGGCAATTGACTTCAATTAGTAAAGGCCCATCTTCATCAATCATATATTCACCATGAACCGGACCATATTGAATTCCCATAACATCTGCAACGGAATATGCATATTCAACCATTTCTGCCTCACCAAGACTTAGTCTATTTACGGTTTCACAAGAATCATAGACAATAGCTCCTTCAGCTGTTTTTACCTTATTGTATTTCCAAACCAATGTGACCCGATGAGCCCCATTATGGGTGACTGT
>JAGCBE010000061.1 GCA_017652345.1 Methanobrevibacter sp. | reverse complement strand
TGGGATTCATTTTCAGAGGAAACACCAACCGATTACACTGATTTTGTAGAATTGGACCTTGATGGCGATGGCGGTTTGAGTTTTGATGAAGTGAGAGAGTACGATCATAATTCAGAATTCACCATTTCAGATTCAGACTTATATAGCATCTTTGAGCGTTGCGATAAAAATGGCAATGGATTGCTTATTGGCGGTGAGTATGACTATTATGTAATCAGTGTTGAAAATCATCTCAAAGATTTGAAGGCACAAAAGGAAAAAGCTCAAAGGGAAGCTCAAGAGAGAGCTAAAAAATCAAGTTCCTCATCAAGCTCTAGTTCCAGTCGTAGCTATTCAAGCAATTATGATAGTTATGATGGTGCTGAAACATGTCCTAACTGTGGAAGTGAAGCCGTTTATTCAACTGGTAATGGTTATAGATGTGCTGAATGCGGCTATTCCATATACAATCCAGATGACTTGAACTTAAATTACGAAGAGGGCTATTATGAATTAACGCTCCCTTCATTTATTTATTCCAAAAATAAGGTATAAGATAGTAAATTTTAACATTTACTATTCTTCTATTTTTTTAATTTTTAAAATCACAGCTATTGTTCTATCTATCTATTTTTTCAAAATAAGCATAATCATTCATACTTTTTCAATAGCTCTCTATAATTTCCAATTTGCAATTCAAGACTGGTTATGGTAGCATTATTGTCCTTAGCCAATTGCTTTGCAGATTCAATCATTTCCTCAATTGTCTTATCCTGCTTTTCTATGATTGAATCCTTTTGGGAGAGGAGATTGTCATAGGTTCTTGTTATCTTTTTAAGCTGCAATTCCAAGTTGTCAGTATTGCTTTTTACCTGCTCCTTATAGTCATTGATCAGGCTTCTGAGATAGTTGATTTGATCCTGCTTGTCATCAATGATAGCTATTTTCTCATTGATTTTCTTCTCCAAGTCATCCATCTCTTTCATTCTGGACTTTTCATAATTGATTTCATTCTTTAGCTTCAAGTCAAGCTTTTCCTTTTCAAACTTGTATTTAATGAGGGTGTTGTTTAGATTGGTGATCTTTTGATCCTTTTCATCTATCTTTTGGCTGTATTCATCAATTTCCACAGTCTTCAATTCCAAATCGTTTCTGATGTCATCTATCTTTTCATCCTTCAAGGATAATTCATATTCCAATTCCT
Source organism: Methanobrevibacter sp. (assembly GCA_017652345.1). The sequence continues at coordinate 867 of JAGCBE010000061.1, read as the reverse complement.
GGATTTGCTCACTTTTGATTTCAAGCTCTTCCTTTAACTTGCTGATTTCCTTCATTAGCTTTTTATTGGAATTGTTGGAGTTGTTCCTATTTCTCTTTTTGGAATTATTGGGTTTATTTGATGAATTCTCTGTCATTTTCAATCCTCATTAAATTATAAAAATAGTAAAAATTGTAAAATGTTAAAAAAATAAAAAAAGTAAGATAATAGCTATAAATAGCTATTTATTGTTTTAAACTTATTTTGCATACTCAAATGCAGCCATTGCCTGAACGATTTTTGCATCGTCTTGAGGTTTTGCCTGCAATTGCAATCCTACAGGAATGCCATCAACTTCACCAGCCTTTACGCTTGCTGCTGGAATACCTGCCAAGTTAGCGATTACAGTAAGGACATCGTATGCATACATTTCCATAGGCTCAAGCTTTTCACCTAATTTGTGTGGCAATTTAGGAACGGTTGGACCTACAATCAAGTCCACTCCTTCAAGCATTTCATTGATTTCGTTTCTAATGACAGTTCTTGCTTGAAGCGCTTTTTGATAGTATTTGCCGCTGAATTCCTTTTGTGAAATGTATGAACCCATTTGGATTCTTCTAAGAACCTCTTCGCCACATACCTCTTCGATTCTGGAACCGTATTTTCTTCCGTCATATTTTCTGGTTGCAGAGAAGAATTCCACATAGTTGATAAGATAGTAGGTAGGAAGACAAATGTCAATGTAATTGAAACTCAATTCAACTACTTCTGCACCTAATTCCTCTAGTTTTGCAACTGATTCATCAATGATTGCATTGATTTCATCATTGGTAACTTCCTTGAACTGCTTACAGGTAGCTATTTTCATTCCTGCCAATGGCTTTTCAG
>JAGCBE010000460.1 GCA_017652345.1 Methanobrevibacter sp. | reverse complement strand
GAGCCGTACGCCACGAATCTAAATTCGTTCGACTTGCATGGCTTAATCGAATCCCAATAGCAGTAGCTTCTGCCAGGATCAAACAGATTTGACAGAATACACAAAATAAGTACAATAAAAGACTTAGAAGTACACTAAAAAAATTAGACGAGATATTACACAAAATATTCAAATATTACATCACAGACATAACAATCAAATATCACCACATCTATTTAACCAACATCAAACACTAAGTTAAACTTAGGTTCTCACGAATATATAAAAACATTAATACAAGATTAATATTTATGATAATAAAATTTATAAACATAAATTTAGCCATATGTGGAAAAGCAGTCATCATAGTAATGTGAATACATATACTTAGACCAACGCCATAAACACATGGCACAACTATTAGTGAAAGTTACAACACTTACAAAAATAAAAATTAACTATTGCAAAAATTAATTTGTAGGAATATACCATATAATTATATTTTATTTTTAAGAATAAAACTTAAATGAAAATATTTTTTAACTTTAAGGGAAAAACAAAAAGAAAAAATATGGAAATTTTTGAAAAAATAATAGGCCTTCAAAAAAATTAGTTAAAAGAAGAAAAAATTAGGAAAAAAGTGAAAAAGGTGAAAAAACCTAATGAATAAGAAAAAAGCTAAAGAATACTTTAAATGACGAATAAATCAATTAAATATCTTTTTTTATAAAATAAACCATGAATTTTATTAAAAAAATAAAATAAATCAAAAAATTTCGGATAAACATAAATATGGCTAAAAAAATTATTTATTTAATTAAAAAAGTAGATAAATAACGTTAGAATAATAAAATAAGAAAAATTATTGCTTTAAATCTAAAAAAAGGGAAATTTTTATCAAATTAGAACTAAAAATTTCCAAGATTAATCCGATTTTTAATATTTTTATAGTTTACAAAAATAAGAACTAATATATAAATATAACTATTTTCTCTTAACAGTATTTAAAGAAAAGAATTTTTCATTAAAATCCCTAAAAACTATTTTTGAAAAAAAGATCTTTAAGAATGAAATAATTTGGAAATAATTTGGAATAATAAAAAAATATATTATATTATATATTATAGGGATAATGTTATAGCTGAAAATGGCAAAAAGGATGGTGAAAAATATAACAATTGTTAATTTAATGGTGCTAAAAAAAAGAAAAAATTAAAAAATTAGGAATTGTAGCTTCCTTAGAAGCTAGCAATTACGTCTCCTAATAATTTAATAGATTCTTCTACGTTTTTACCTACAGGGGATCCTGCTACGTATTGAGTTACACCCATGTCAGCTAATGCTTCAATCTTAGGTATGAACTCATCAGGGGTACCACATACGGAGAATGCGTCAAGTGCTTCAGGAGTGACAGCTCCAATAGCTCCACCGAAGTCACCTTTAGCTAAGAATGCACCCATTTGTTCGTTGAATCCTTCAGGTAATCCGTGTCTTGCAATTACTGGAGGTGGGGAACCTGCTGCAATAAATGCAACTACGATTTTTGCTGCGTTTTTAGCAGCTTCAGAGTCAGTACCAATGGAAGTAGCAGTGTATGCAGCTACATCGAAGTCTTTTGCTTGGTCGCCGATTCCTTTTTTAATCATAGGCATAGCAGCTTCATAATCTTTAGGGTTGGAAGCGTTAATTAATACACCGTCAGCGATTTCACCAGCGGTTTCTAACATTTTAGGACCTTGTGCACCCATGTAAATAGGGATTGCATCTTGTACTTTTTTAGCTCCACCTAATGCTGCACCAGCTTCAGTTTTTCCACCGTCTAATAAGGTGTTAATGTCTGCAATAGCTGCTTTGATAGTGGATACAGGTTTTTCCCAAGCGATACCTAATGCGTCAAAGGTTGCTTTGTCACCAGGACCAATACCAAAGGTTGCTCTACCATTAGAGATTTCGTCAATAGTAGCAATTGCGGAAGCGGAAATTGCAGGGCTTCTTACGTATGGGTTGGTTACACCAGGACCCATTTTAATGGTTTCAGTGTTTGCTGCAATTAATGCTAAGGTTTCGTATACGTTTTTGTTGTTGTAGTGATCAGTGATCCATGCGTATTCAAAACCTACGTCTTCTGCTATTTTTACTAATCTTACGAGTTCATCTAACGGGATTTGAGGTACGAATTCTATACCAAATTTCATATTTATCACCAATCTTTAATATGTTATCTAGCTTATAAAGTATTTGTTATTTGAAAAATATAGAAAGATTTATATATTAAATATGAATTGTTTATTTTTTTTATATAAATATGAACAATCACTAAAAATTAATTATTTTTTATAAACAAAATTAAATTTTAAAAAAGAAAATTTAAAAATTATTTGTAGAAAAAATTATCATTGGAAAATTGATAAAACTTAATAAAATATTCAAAATAGGATAAATTTGTTATAAATTAATAAAACAAACCATTATCTATTAAATAATAGGGAATAAAAAACAAAGATTTAATTTTGATAGAATAGAACATTTAATATCATTCAAACAAAATAATATCAATCTATTCCAGAAAATAAAAAATGACACTTCTAAAAACAATGAAAAAAAATCTAAAAAAGTTATAAATACTAAATATAATATATTATAATAAGAAATTAGTTTTGAATTATATTATATTGAATTATATTAATTATTGAATTATAATTTTATTATCAACAAATAGGTTAAACAATGGAAATTAGAGAATTAACAAAAGAAATAAGAGATAGATCAATAGAATATGCTAAGCCAAAAGAATTGGATAGTCTTTCTGCAAGCTGGTATCAAGAGGATCTTTTATATTCTGGAAAAGGAAAAACCATATTTTTAATCTTGCCTACCCCTGGCTGCTCATGGGCACTTGGCCCAAGTGGGGGATGCACAATGTGCAGCTATATCTCAGACTGTTATCTTAAGCCTATTGAAAATTCCAAAATCATTGAACTCTTTGAAAAGGAATTAAGCAAATGGGATTATAAGGAAGATTATGAAAATGGGGATAAAATAGCTATAAAGCTCTTCGCATCAGGAAGTTTCTTAAACCCAGAAGAAGTTCCTAAAGAAGCTAGAGACTATGTATTAAAGAAACTGGCAAATATGGATGAAATCAGTGAAATCGTTGTGGAATCCAGACCAGAATATGTTAAGGAAGAGGTATTGGATGAGATCTTTGATATCATAGGAGACAAACTATTTGAAATAAGCATAGGTTTGGAAACTTCAAACGAAGAAACCAGATTAAACAAAATCAATAAAGGATTTAACAATAAGACCTTCGAAAAGGCAATAAATCTTATCAAGGAATACAAAACCAAGCATAACATAAAATCTAAAGCTTACATATTTGTAAAACCTGTATTGCTTTCTGAACAGGAAGCTATAAATGAGGCAATTGAAACTGCAAGCTACTGTGAAAACATAGGAGTGGATAGGGTTTCATGCTGTCCAGCAACAATTCACAGAGGCACATTGATAGAAAGGCTTTGGAGGAGAGGGTCATACAATCCTCCTTGGATTTGGTCAACTATTGAAGTAATCAATACAATAAGGCAAAATGTAAAGATTCCTGCATTGATGGACACTTCAGGATTCGGTTCAAGAAGAGGCCCTTACAATTGCAAAAAATGCAATAAGGAATTGAAACACAGAATCATAGATTCCAACTTTGACCAAAGCCAAATAGAATATGATTGCGAATGTAAGAAAGAATGGATTGCAGAAGTGAAATTCTCTGATTTGAATAAGTCCAAAACCCCAATAAAACATTTGCCATTGTATTAGATAAATATATATTTATAAATAATAAAAATATTAAATAATTATGCATATATTTTTATGCATTAAGATTATCAAAATAATATAAAAAATATTTAAAAATAAATAAGGAGGCAAAAACTTGCATAAACAAACTACAATAAGCATTATTGCAATTATTTTAGGAATCATTATCATTGCATTCCCAATGCTTGGAGTAATTACAGCAGCTGATATCCTTGGATTATCTGTTTTATTACTTGCAATCTTCTTATTAGCAAATGGTGTTAGTGAAGTTGAATACAACACAACCAGAGGATTGATAAATACAATCTTAGGAATAATAATGTTGATAATAAGTTTAGGTTTAATATTTAACCCAAGCATATTTGCATTTTTAACTGCTTTAACAATTTATTTGGCAGGAATATTCCTAATCATAATAGGTTTAATAATCATTGTTGGAAACAGAGACAACAAGTACGGATTCTGGATGGGAATATTGGGAATCGTCTTAGGTGTAATATACATTATCCTTGGAACCTATATTAAAGACCCACTCATTCTCGGTTCATTAATAGGAATCTGGTTATTGGTAACTGGAGTATTGAACTTATTGGATAATGGTTATTAAATGTAGAATAAATAATAAAAAAATTATTATTTATTCCCTTACTATTTTTTAAAAATATAATAATTGACAATAAATAAACAATATTAAAATATAATGCTTTTTTTAAAATGAATTCATTTAGGAAAATATACTATGATAGCAATTAGCGCCGACTTTGATCCAGTTCACAAGGGACATGAGGAATTGATTAGAAAAGCTCGTGAAATAGCTGATGAAAAGGGCATTGAAGTGGCTATTTATATGAATAAGGGCTACAGTGCAAATCATGCTCCTTTTTTCACACCATTTGAAGCAAGAAAGGAAATGGCCCTTGCATTAGGTGCAGATAAGGTGATTGGAGTTGAAGGCCTTCATCATAGACTGATCTTATCATACAGTGTCCCTATTAGACTTGCTAAAATGCATGAAGACGGCGTGACTGATTACATAACCGCAGCAGACATAAGCTTGGATGAAGTGAAAAAATATGCTGAGAGATTCATTCAGGAGGGAAGTTTCCTTGGAATGCCCCAAGATTTCCCAAACAGAAATGTTATCAGATGGTATGCAATAAATGAATTCTTATCAAAAAGATTTGATAGAAAAATTGATTTCCATCTTATTCCAGAACTTACACAGCCTAAAAAGGTCTCTGGAAGATTCATTAGAAAGGAAATCCTAAAAAACGATTTGATTATAAGTGAGGATATAAGAAAATTGCTTCCTAAAACAAGCATTGAAATATTGGAAAGGGAAATAGAGAAAGGAACAATCCCTGGAAAAAGAAACATGAAAGTGTTGAAGCATAAAATGAACACTTATTCCAGATCAAACTTGACAAATATCGCTTATTTGAATGGTAAGGTCATCAATAAGATTGTTGAAGGAAGATTCTATAAGGATGATGAGGAATCCATCTGGGCAAGCTTTAGAAGAGCTGATTATGGCCCTGTCATGACTCGCCTTGCTGCTTCCTGCATTGAAGAGGAAGTGACAAAAGACGAAGTTCTGAAACTGATGAGACATTATGAAGAAAAGGGAGTAATTCCTGAGGAGCAGAATGTTGACAAGATCATTGAAAGAGCCTGGTATGTTGCTGAAGAAGTGGATAAGGGAGTTTCAGCAAAGGAAGCGAATGAAAAGTTCAGAACAAGAAAAGACTTGAAAGTAAATCCTTTAATGACTCTTGAATCAGGTTTGAACCTTACTAAATTCGAAGCAAAAAAAGTTCATGAAGGACTTGAAGCGAAGATTTTTGTAGATAAGGATAATCAAATCTCATGTGAAATAAAGGAAAAAAAGATTAAGATAAAAACTAATTTAAAGCTTCCTTCAAAGGAAGTTACCTATTTAAGATACATTTTAGACTCCAGATACATTCCTGTAAGTGGAGAACTTATTAAAAACAAAAGAAATGATTGGAGAGTAAAAATTACTATCCATGACTATTAAAAAATAATTAAATTATTTATGATCAAATATTGAAGAAATGATTAAAAAAATAATCATTTCATTTCCTATTTTTTAATTTTTCAAATTTTTCTCGAGTGGCTAAGGCCATTATTTTAGACTTTCTCTCTTTGTCAACATCATCTAAAAATTCCAAGACTTCATTCAATTCCTCATATTTACGCTTAGCTTTTTTATTTGATGAGGAAATACGTGATTTTGCAGAAGTTTCAAAATCCCTATTTTCTGTCAAGGATAATATTTCCCATAAGTCTTCGCTAAGACCTAATTTTTCTGCAGTTTCAAAAGTTTCTACAAGAAGTGCTGAAACCCCTTTTGTATATGAGCTTCTAAGGATTTTCAATTTGGAAACATCTCCCACTTCATCACTGACAACCTTAATATTAACCTTTAAATCACTTGGAGGCTCATTATTGCTAATGAAATCTCTCATGCTTTTGACGAAACTTTCAGCTTTTCTGCCTGAGAAATAAAGATGCAATTCCTCTGAACTGACTCTACCCATAATGGCTGAGTCGATGAAATGCTCATCTGTGAGGTAATTTTCAATCTGCTTAGCAGTATTTGGGGATATGTTGTTGAAGTCAAGGAATATTCCATCTGTCAATGAGCCATATTTCAATGCAACAGCCAATGCACTTTGAGGGCTGTTTGCTGAAATTAAAATGTCAGATTGGTGAGCGACCTCTTCAAAACTATCCAAAACAGTCAAATTAAGTGATTTGACTAATTCCTTTGTCTTTTTTGATCTGCCTTCAGTAGAAGTCAAGACCTCAAAGCCATAAGACAAGAGCATTTTTGATAAGGTGTATGACACTTCACCAAACCCTATAAATCCAAATTTCATAATTAATCACCATTTCAATTAATTATTTTCCAAATTCATCTGACTATCTTATAAACTAATAATTATAATGTAGTTAAAATATGGGAACCTTCAGCAAGGCCTAATTCCTTAGAGATTGAGGAACATTTTGTACAAAGCAATACAAAGATATCCTGTCCTTCCAGATTCATTTCTGTCAATCCTTCAAAATTTCCCATTCCTTTAGAGATTACAAATGGAGAATCCAAAAGGATTTCCTTAAACTCATCTGAAATCATTGATTCCACAACACCTACAGAATCAGATCCTGTAGTGATTAAATCAGCCACTTCATCAAGGCCTGCTTCCAATGCCTCTTCCATACAGGCATCATTTAGAATAGGCCTTTCCTTGACTGCCACAGTAATGTCAACATCATATTCCCTTATTTTTTCAAGAAGAAACTTATCAAAGACAATTTCGCCAGTGTTATCAACTAAATAAAGAACCTTGTCATACTTCCTTAAAGCCTCTTCAAATTCATCTATCTTGTTTATGACCAAATCCTTCCTTAATCCTTCAGAAATCATGGATTCGAAATCTGTATCTAAACCAAATGTGCCAAAATCAAGAATATTTCCCACAATAGCTATTTTTACATAGTTTTCCAAACTATCGTCTTCAGATAAAATTTCCCTTACTTTAGGCACTAAAGACAATGCTATTTCATTTCCTTCCTTCTTTTGATGATAATAAGGGTCATAACATCCAGTTTCCTTTTTAACGTATTGATGGATTCTGGTCCCTGTAGCATTTGAGGACAATTCCTTTGAGAAGTTTTCACCAAGATAAGATAGGATATCCTGAAGTATTTTAAATTTTAAATCTT
>JAGCBE010000060.1 GCA_017652345.1 Methanobrevibacter sp. | reverse complement strand
TAACAAAATCATTTAGCATTTAGCAACCTCTCAATTTCTTGATTTATCTTTTCAATTTGTCTTTCATACTTTGCCTTGTTCTCCGGTTTTGCTTTTTTTAAGGCTTTAATAAGGTCGTATCGCTTGCCGCTCAAGTTTATTATTTTTATTTCTTTTCCCGCCACACTCATTTTTTTACCACCTTCGCCCCTTTTCTTCTCCGCGAACCTCGACGTGTCTGTATTTTGATTTCAAGTATAGAAGCTCGCTCACAGTTATTTTTTTATAAACCCACATTGTTTCTGTGGTTCTGTCATATTGGTATTTAATCATCTTTTTTTCGCCCTCTCATATATTCTTCGATCGTAATTTGCCTACTATCATCTTGCTTGTAACCAAAGCCCGCCAAAGTTTCTTCGAAGGTGTATGTGTCGTTTTGCACATATAACCTTTTTGTTAGTTCCAAGGCATAAATATTAATTAAGTCTTGGTTCTTTGTTTTTATTGCCCCTGTTAGTTTTGTGATTAATTCTAATATAGTTTTGTCCATGTTAAATCTCCCTTAATTATCTTCTTGTTCTTTTAAAAGCGTATTTGCTGCTTCTTCATCGGTCATATATTTTATTGTTTCATTTGAGAATTCTCCATTTAAAATTCTTTCGTTAATTATTTCTTCTTCAATATCCATAAAATTCCTCCAAATTTCGGCATTCCTGACGGGTCTGTATAGTTTTCCCATACCTTCCCTATACAAATATATCGTATATGGGACTTATGGGAATACCCGTCAAACCCGTCAGTTCGTCAAGTTTTTGTCAATCATAATATTCATTAAAACTATTGTTTTTCCTTTTAAAATCAGGCTTTTTCATTGCTTCGCGTAAATTTTCGGCGTAAACCGTTAATTTGCATTCTTTATAATGTGATCCATCTTCTTTTTTTATCTTTCCCGGAAATCTTAAACTAAATTCTTTTCCAAATCTTGTGTTCGTATGACAATATTCGTTGTTGCTTCGAGCCCATTCACAATAGACCTCATATAATTCGCTTGCTTTTATCGTGTCATAACTATTGCCTTCAACAATACAATCTTCAATAAATTTTGCTAATACGTCCATTTCCTCACGATATTCAGCACTTGCTTGTGCTATGCAATCAGGTTGTTTTGTTAAACCTTCTTGTTGCCATTTGATACAGCCTTCAACTGCCCATCTCATAATTTGTGGTAGTTCTTTTCTTAATCTATAAGAAAGATTACGATCTATTTTGTCTTGTGGAATTTTTACAGTAAATGGTATCAATACAATTCTTCGCCAAATACCATTGTCAGTTCCACTAATTATAGGCTTGTGGTTAGTTGATATCCACATCTTAAATTCTGGTTTAAATTCAAATTCTTCCGCAAATAAGAACCTTGCAGTTATCTTGTCTCCACCTGTAAGCTGTTTTATTAAACTTTCATTTAATTTCATACCTTCTTGTGGTTCGGCAACAGTAACAAATCTTGCGCCTTTAAGTCTTGCTATATCAGTATTAACTGCTGCTGAATGTTTTTTTACCATTATACTTTCGGCTTGCATATTAAGTGCATACGTTCCTAATAAAGTTGTTATAACGTCCATAAATGTTGATTTACCATTGCAACCGTTTCCGTAACATATAAATAAACATTGTTCACGTGTGCTTGCTGTTAAAGAATAACCGACGGCTTTTTGCAAATAATCTATTAATTCTTGATTGTTGTCTGTTATTTCATTTAAAAATTGTAACCAGCGTCGTGGTTTTTCACATTCTTCAGCATAGCTCGAAAATCCTATTTTACTCATGTGGTAATCGGGATTATGTGGAATTAATTCACCATTTCTTAAATTAACAATGCCATTTTCCACATTAATTAAATCTGGTTGTGTATCGAAATAATCAACATCAATTGCTATGTCCCTTAAATGCTCGGTTTCGGCAATCATGTTTGTTTTTTGCTTGTTACTTTCAGTTCTTTTTGCCCATTTTAAAAGTTCTTGTTTTTTTTCACCATCAAAAGATTGTGCTTGCTTTTTCATTCTTGCAATACATTCGTCAGCAAGTCGTCTTATTTCGTTTGTTGTGTCTTCGCGCCAAACTTTCCCGTCCCAAAAAGACCATTTTTTTCTGTTTTTAGAATATTTAATATTTTCTTTAAAATAATGTGCAAATCTTTTACCATTACCTGTGTCAGTATATTCAAATTCTGGATCAGTATTTTTTAATTTTTTATTTGAAGGTCTTACAGCAATGTTTTCTATTGGTACGTTAGGATTATAAACTTCTTCACAACTAGCAATTGCACGTTCAAGAGTTAATTGTGAATATAATAGTTGTCCTCGCTTTTCGTCCCACTTTTTTCTATATAAGCCACTTGCTCTAAATATTCTATCCATCTGCTGATAGTTTTTTTGTGTCCAGAAAGCAAGCATATTACAAAATGCTAAATCTGCTTCACTTTGACTTGCATATAATCCTTCCCATTGCCCTTGATATAGAAGTTCGAAAGCCCCGCCAGTTTTGCTTTGCCTTGCTCTATCAATCAATTCTTCGTCATCTAAATTGACTTTTTCAACAGTAATAGGAAGCGCTGCAGCAGTTGGTTTTGAAAGATATTTGCTGTGCAAAATTTTAATTGTTTCGGTGCAATCAATAATAGGCCTTTTTTCTTTATAAATGTTGCCCGTCATAACAAAGTATCGTGCGTTCGAATACATTTCAACTTTATCTTTGCGTCTTGCACCATCTGGGAGTTTCCCTTTACAAATAATGTGGATACCATTACCACTTCTTGAAAATTCAGTATAACTACCTAGTGTGTCCACAAATTCATCAACGAAATCGACGTCGTCAATACACTTGTCAAGATCAACGCCAAAATAAGGTTCTTTGAATTGAAAACCTATGCCAGCAAATCCAAATTTTTCTTTAGCTTCAAGTGCTTGTTCAAATGTTCCCCATGTCGACGGGTTATTTGCCATCGCATTTCCGCCTGTAATTGGATTTTTTGGGAGTTTATTTACATCGCAGCAAACCCATTGTTTTAGTTTTTTTAATTCGTCTGGTATGTTATCATAGTTTACCATCATGTTATTCTCCCTTCTTATTGTTCATTGGTTTTAATATAATTTTATCTTCATAGATTTCCATATAAAATTGATTGCCCCATTTGTCAATAATGGCTTGTGGAATAATCATTTTATTTGTAGTTTTATCAGCATTCTTTTGATAAATTAAAATTGGTTTTTCCATCTCTTTTACCTCCTTCTAGTATTAATTTAATTATAATGCCGATTTAATACCTAGTCAATACTTTTTTTAAAAATTTTTACATAAAAAAACAACTTTTTTACAAGTTGCTTTTTCTTTATTATTCTAGTAAATCATCAATGCTAATTTCTTTCGCTTTTTCTTCTTCAATTATTGCTTTGTCAAAGACTTCTTTTGCCACATCTTCAATAGAACTAATCACGTCAGATTTATCGCTGTTTCTACTTGTTAATATTTCAATATTTTCTACCTGTATTACATTTCTATAATGTACTCCTTGCTCATCTTCGTAATTGTTATTTTGTAATTTTCCAATAATACTAATTTTGTCGCCTTTTTTAGCATATTTTTCAATAAATTCAGCTTGACTTCCCCACACACTGAAATCAAAGAAGTCTGTGTCATATTCGCCGTCTTTGTTTTTGAAGTCGCGACGTACTGCAATCGAATTTCTAACAACCTTTCTATC
>JAGCBE010000459.1 GCA_017652345.1 Methanobrevibacter sp. | reverse complement strand
TCATTTTCCTCTTCTTGAATGATAGGTCCTGCATGGAATAAGACTGCTCCTTCAATGTCAACTGGAGCTCCCTCTTCCAAGATTCTTTTATGGGCTTGATCTCTTGCAGTCAATATTTGACCAGAGATTGCAATAACATCTCCAGCTTTTAGCTTATTAATATCATCATCAGTAATCGGGGTTTTTAATTCTATCATGAATTCACCAAATAAATTTTATAAAAGTTTGAAACTTAAAACCATATTTTTAAAAAGTTCAAAATTAAATAGAATAAGTTTTATATAAAAAAATTTCATATATTATATATTATATAATTTATTTATTTAGATATATAAAAATAATCTAAATTTATTTTAAGAAATCTAATTTCTTAAAAAATAATCTAAATTATAAGAATCTAAATTATAAGATTTATTTTAGTTAATTGAAGAGTAAAGGTTGATTATTAATGTCCAGTATGAGTAATGTAGCAGGATTATCAAAATGGATTAGAACATTGCCTAATGCCAAAAGTTCAGTTCTAATGATAATTATACTAAGTTTTATTACAGGAGTTCTCCTATTTCTATTACAGCCGGTTAATGTAGGAAACGGATTGGAAGACTTCTTCTATGGAGGGGCATTCGGTTTTGTTGTATTCGGATTGCCTGCAATCATAACCGGTTCCACCGATCAATTATGGGTAGAATCCCTTAATGGAATCAACCTTAAGGCAAAGCACTCCATGTTTTTAGCATTGGTCTCAATGTCTCTTGCAGGAATTGTAGGTATCATTGGAACAGCAGTGGGACTTATTTTCAATATGGATTTATTCTTTAACTCCATTCTATTCGGTTGTGTTATTGCATTTGGATTCAATATTCTTGTTATATTGGCTACAACTAGAATAAAACTCTTCAATTCATTTATCATTGCAATTATTCAACCATTGCTTATGATTGGAATGCTCATTATCACAAGCTTCCTGAACAATATTGATTACCTATTCTCACTAGGATATATTACTACAATATTTAAAGTGATTATAGCAAGTGTAATCTTCCTGATTGCTATTTATGCATTCATCAGTGTTGTAGAGTCCCCTATGAAAAAGAATTTAGGATTTGGAGCAATGGAAATCCTAAGTTATTTCATCTTGCATATGAATGAAGGGACAAATACAATTGAGCAATTGTTTGACAATGCTGGAGAAGCTATTGATACACTTGTAGGTGTTGCAAGCTTTAGAAGATTAGACGGCAGCATTAAAGCATTGTTTTTAAGCCCTTGTGTCCATCCAGGACCTCTTGGAGACATTGGAGGATCCAATATGCCAACCCTATTGGCAAATAGCTTTGATGCATTCACCATGGTTGCTCATGGTCCATCAACCCACGACTTCAACCCAGTATCAAGTGATGAAATCGTTAAGATAGAAGATGCCGTTAGAAAGGCTTTAGACGATATGGAATACTCTCCTAAGGCAAGTGAATTCATTAGGTATTCCTATAAAAAAGCAAATGTCGGTGTACAATTCTTCAAGAATGGAACCATTATGCTCTCTACATTTGCTCCATCAGGTAGTGATGACATCGAATATGCTGTAGGACTTGCAGCAATGATAGAAAGCCAGAAAGAATTAGGTACTGAAAACAATATCCTGGTTGACTGCCACAATTCATTCAACGAGGAAAAAGGAGGAGTTCTTCCTGGAAACCCTGAATTGTTCCAATTAATCGATACAAT
>JAGCBE010000458.1 GCA_017652345.1 Methanobrevibacter sp. | reverse complement strand
TAGGATGAAATAATAGATAAAACACATAAAGAGGGGCGGTATTATGTCCCGCCCCGATATGGTCCCCTCATACCCCCAAAAGATCAGAAGGGATTATGTCCCTGTCTGTCTTTGTGGGGGGTAGTTTCGCGCGAGAGAGTGGCCCCTTTTATGTTTGGGCCTCTCTCCGCTTTGTTTCTATCTATCAATGAATATTTTATTAGGCTTTACTATTTCGCGCCCCTGTGGGGCTGTTTGGGGCCTTTTTGCCCCTAATTTGATAATTTGCGCCCTTTCATGTGCAACGAGTGGGGGAGCTTTTCGCTTTTGATCCTGCTATTTTTGCGGCTGCTGCTGGTCCTGTTCTGGTTGATCTTCTGGCCTCTGCTGCTGTTGGATCAAGAAAGATTTTTTTCTTTTAGATTTCAAGTGTTGACACATGACAACATATATTTTAAAATAAAGATGCTTAGAGATAAGCAAGAAGAAAGGGAACCCCTAAAGGGGTTAAAGGTAAAAGCACATGTTAAAAACAAACTCAAAAAAAGCAATTCAAAATTTAAAGGCTGCTATGGTTGCATATTGCAGCGGATGGGATGAAGATCCAAAGACAGCAGAAGAAGCCGCCTTCATTATGGCTCATGATTTCATAGAAGCCACAAAAGGCCCAAGCGGTAAAATTTATTTAGAGCCTAAACAATGTTATCAAGAGGCCTTCACAGAATGGGGCCGCGGTCTTACAAATTCAATTTTTGATCATCTCTTCTATTTTGGAGATGCTAAAAGGATTTTGGCCCTTGTATTAGAGGAAACAGAACAAGAGGCCGCCAAATTTTCAGAAGATCAAGCCGCTGTTAAATTCTGCGCCATGATGTGGATCCATGGCGGAGTCTCTGAAGCATTTTATAAATTATATAAAGGGTGGTAATTTTCCGCCCTTCTTAATGCAGCCGCAGGGAGTCCCAAGCCTCCAAAAATGCAGAGGGAGAAAGAAGGAAATCATGGACAAATACGATTTAATGGAAAAAGCAGAAATAGGGGAAGAATTCCAAGCAATTATAAAGGGGATGTCAGGCGCGGAAATTAAAAGCCCTATTTTTAGAAGTCATAAGGAAGCAGTCGCCTTTATTACTAAGTGGCTAGGCGAAGGAGAAGATCGCGGATTAATGGAAGAGCGCCACCGATACGCGGCAATTATTGCCCGCCATTATGAAGGCGAATTGATCCAGAGTGAAAGCAAATATTATTATTATGAATGGTAAAAAGGGCGGAGCCTTCGCCCTTTCTTCTAATCCAGCCGCAGCAGGTCCCAAGCCCTGAGAGATGGAGAGGGGAAGAAAGGAGGCTTTAAGATGCTTAGAGTCAATTATAAAATGCGCGTTGGATCTGTGCGCTTGCCTGCTCACTCACTTTGCAATATTGGGGAGAAGGCTTTAACATGTCCAATTTATGCCTGCAACGGTTTATTTGCTGCAGTCTGGAAAAAGAGAGATCTAATCTTTTTTGCTACAGACTCCCACCATTTGAGGGCATGCCTAGGACTTGAGGGAAAGGACCCAGCCAACCTATTTAAGGGAATGACATTCCGATTTAACTTATCAAAAGTTAGCCCCACCATTAGAAAAGAGCTTCTCAGAGGTTTTAATGGGTGCAAAGGGTGCAAAGTAATCTTTGAGGAGGGGGATTTAAAATGACTTATTATAGATATGTTAAATCCAGATTTACAGGGGAAATTCTTGACTGCGAAGAACAAGCCAAAAAATATGGGATGACTTTAGAAGAATATCATCAAAAGTTCAGTTTTCCTAATTGCATAGCTTCAAACTTTTTAGAGGATCTCTTTTGCCCAGAGCCGGAGGATTAAAAATGAGCCAATTAGAAATTATTGAGTTAGAGGACCAAAAAAAGCGCCTTTACGAGGAATTGGGCGCTCTTAAGTTCAATTCAAGAAAATGGCGCAAGACTTTCAAACTTTACATTTCTTGTTTTGAGACTCTTAAATTGTATCAAAGATATTAAATTATTAAAAGCCCCCACTATTTGGGGGCTGTTGTTTAGGAAACAAGGCTGTCGCTTAACAAGAATGTAATTTCAATTCTTAATAAATATGGAACATTTGCACTTAGAGCTTCTGTGACTGATAAATCAAATTCTAAAGCTGTTGCAGTTGTCTTATATACAATTTCTTTTGCAGAAGAGAATGTTCCGTTTGATGAATTTAAAATGTTTGTCTTTTTATAACTTAAAACATTATTCAATCCGGCAATAGTTGAAGGATATAATTTAGCACCAACAGCAGAAGGAACATTGAAAGTCCCTAAAGGAAGAGTGACTCCTACATTGATAGTTGTATTTGGCGTTGCTTCTAAATAAACAACAAAAGTAATTTTATTTCCTGTTTTAACAACTCCTACATATTTATAGTTATATGCTAAAGTTGATGGAGTAAACTTAACAAAAGTGTATCCTGTCATATTTTCAATTATGCTGTCGGCTGTAAAGGAACCTGACACAGCAAAATTTCCCGCAACTGTTCCATTGGCAATAGCTCCAAGAGCTGCGCTAGACATGTTGGCTAAATAAGTATCAAGTGTATTAGTCCAGCCTTGAAAAGTAGTTGTCCAGCCAGCAAAAGCAGGAGTCATTACATCATCAAAATAAGTTTTTATGTCCGCGAATTGTGCAGGAATTGAGTCAATATCTTTGTAAACTTCTGCTAAATATTTAATATTTTCAGTATTGACTCCGACTTGTTCAGGGAGATTATAGACAATTTTGTCATTTGGTAATTTTAGAGACATGTTAGATCCTCCTATACTCTATATTTACTTTTAGGTTTATCGGCAATTTCTTTTTTTTGAGGGGCCGCTAAAACTGTTTCAATTTGTTTAGAAGCTAAAGCAATAACAGCCTGAGTCTCTTCTTCAGTGAGTTTTCTTCCTAAAGACTCAGAAGCTTCTCTTAAAGCCATGTTTAATACACTGTTTTTTTTCTCTTCGCCATGTCCTTCAACTTCAACAATAGCGATATAAGAAGGGATTTTTTCCAGAATAACTGCTTTCACAGCATCCCATATTGAGATTTTTCCACCAGATTTTTTAATAATTAAAATTGTTGAAAAAACTGTTGAAAGAGCTGCAAAACAAATAGCTGCGACATATTGCCAATTTTGAATTAAAAATTCTTTCATAACTAAATTTCCTCCTCTTCATTATGAGCAAAAATATCTTCATCATCAATATAAAACGGAACACATTGAGCGCCAACAGCGATAGAAAACAGTTTTTTAAATTGTCTTAAAAATTCTTCAGTCGCGTTTGCATGGAGCAATTCCCATAATAAGGAATAAGCCTCCATCTTGCTCTTCTTATGTTGCGCTGTATTTTGATCGTTAATAAATGGGAGTTCCTCCAGAGTCTCTGTTGAAGGAGTAGTGGATGGATTGAAAGCATGATTATAAATCTGTTTAGATCCAACAAGTAAGTCAGCTTCTGGAAGAGCGCGGACTGTGTCTTGAATTTCAACTTTCTTTTCCCACATTGGGCCATAAGCATAAATAGTCGCCCAGACTTTATATTTGAATTGATTAACATCAGAATTTGCTATTGGGTTATTTCCGTATTTAGCATAAAGCAAGAAAAATAAAGTCATAACTGAATTTGCTTTTAAAGGCGCTGGATTTTGAGCAAAATAAGCGATTGCTTCATCATAATCCGCTTTGAATTCATCATAACTTTCCCAAACTTGGCAAAAAGTTAAATTTCCATATTTAGGAGCATACCATGGCTTAAGCATTTTTTTCTCCTCCTGTTTCAGTCATTCCTGTATCGCTGGAGACTCCTCCTGATTGTTCCATGTCTGTATCAACTAGGACTCCATCTCCGTTTAAATCTTGTCCAATCATAGACTCTGCAGGCATACACCAAATAGAAGTTCCCCAAATTGAATTAACAATATTGCAGAAGTGTTGTCTCATGGCTAACCCATCATTAAAGATTGTTGCAACATCTCCAGCATTAAGATCAGACTCGCTTTGAAGTTCATGGGCCTTCTTCTGGAATAATCCACCGTTTTTAATTCCATAAGTTCCTAATCTGAAGTTTTCTAAAGCTTGAAGAGTCAATAAAAATTCTTCAGATTTTACAGGAGATCCTTCTGCTAAATCTTGGACATCTATCTTAGCGGTAAATGGAGAATAAATCTCTCCTGTTAAAGCGCTATGATAAAGTTGTTTAGAAACTCTTTCAGCTTCTTCTGAAGCATCCGCATCATCAACTTTCATTCCTCTAACTCCTGAAGCTTGGATCATGGAAGTTCTAAGGAATGGAATAATATCAGACTCAACTTCTAAAATAGCTTCATTGAGTTGTTGTCTAGGAATAACAAATTGGCTTCTTTGTCTTGAATAATCCCACAAAAGGACTGCGGAATTATAAAAATCTTTTAAAGTTAATTCTTCTAAATCTTTTGGAGCTTTAACAACATTTAATTTTAAAGCTTGTAATAAAACTGATTGCTCAGCATATCTCTTTTCATCCTTTTTATTTCCGCTTGTCGCAGCAATAGGAACAGGAGAAATCTTATTATATCTTCCGTAAAAATCTATTGTTCCTGCAAGTGTATAAGGCATGAAGAAAAATTGATCTAATTCCTTAAAATAGAAAAAGCAAAGAGTGCCATTATAATAAAGAAGAGTCTCAATTTCTTCTGAAGTTAAATCGCATGGCAAATTATACCATTTATAACGATTAACAGCATCTTGTTGGTCTATAACTCTTAGGATTTTTTTCATCCCAGCTTTTAAATCAAAGATAGCTCCTCTAGTTGGAAGCCCTGTTCTTGGATCTATTCCTGCTTTTAAGTAAAGAGAAGGATCTCCAATAAAAGCGCCTTTAGGTTTCTTTGGTGGCATTATTTTCTACCTCCTCCCACTGATAAAAGAGCATTATCAACTCTTTCTTTATGAGTCTTTCCTTCTAATAATTGCTTTCTAAATTTAACAGCATTTTTCCCTCTTAATCTGGAAGAGAGAGTTCCTGTTAAAGATTGGTCGGCTAAAAGATTAGCCATTTCTTCATAAGTTGCAATAGGTTTTCCTGCTTCATCATAAATAATTCTTTTTGGATCAGCAAGTCCTCTTTCTTGAGCAAGTCTAAAGGCTTTGGCTTCAACTTCAGAAGCACCTAAATTTTGAAGGTCGGCTTCTGTTGCAACTGCTCTTGCTTCTTTTCTTTCTTCTGCTGCCGCTTCATTTTTCTTAACGCGGGCTTGTTCTTCCTGAGCTGCAATCTGTCCTTCATGTTCTTTTAATTTAGCTCCACCCACAACAGCACCAGAAACAGCGCCAACTAATTTATTTAAAGCTGTTTGAATTGGTCCCATTAGATGTAAACTCCTTTCAATAGTTCTTCATATATAATTGCTAAAATATGACTATCTGCAGCAATAATATCATTCCTAATTAGTTCCCCTTTAAAATAGCATAATTCATCAAATTTATGATAGTAATTTATCATTTGATCTATTCTCATTACAGTCATTGACTCAAACTTGATTTTTTGTCTAAAGGCTTCTAATTCTTCCTCTGTGCAATCGTATTGCTCAACAAAGGCAAATACTTTGCTTGTTATATCAAAAGCGCCTACTTTAGTTAAAGTGTAAGGAAGAGCTTTAATATTTCCTAGTTGATAATTAAATTTATCTATAGCAAATTGTTTTTGCTCTCTGTATTTTTCTGCCATTGTGATAGAGTCAACAATCATTCCTGCTGTTGAAGTAATCGCACCAGCAACAGCGCCAACTGCAGCGCCAATAGCTGTTCCAATTCCGGGGACAATACTGCCAGCAACAGCGCCAGCGCCAGCGCCAGCAAGAGTAGCTGTTCCAATACCTATTCCGCCTGTTATATATTGATTTCTTTGCTCAATGGAGAAATTAAAATCCATATTTTGGATTTCTCTATCAAAAATATTTTGATAATTCTTATTATTTAATTGGAATGTTTGCCAAGCATCAGTTGAGCGAGGGAGAGAAAAATCTCCACCACAAATTAATCCTCTAGCATCTTTAAAGTTATCTCCATATAAAAATTCAAAAGATGGAGCAACTTTAATAAACGGAGTATAAGGCTTATATGTGCAGAAAGCTCTTATATCATCTAATTGATTATTATTTTTAGCAATATTAATATCAAAAGATCCTTGATAGTTTGGCGAACAAAATCTAAAAAGTTGAAGATTTGAGGACTCTTTTTTATTCAAAGTTGTTCCGATAGTGGAGCCATCAATAGACTTTAAATTAGTTTCAAAGCTAGCATCTGGACAATATAGCATTATTCCTTTTTTAATTCCTGCAGGTTGTTTTTTACTATAAGAAAAAGTAAAAGCTAAAGTTGTAGGGACAGAAGCGAGAGTTGTTCCACATTTAATATCTATAGAAACATACTCTTCATCATCCTGACTAAATCTTGTAAAAGTAGGATCTCCTGTCGCTGGCTCTGCTGTGTATGAAACAACAGTGAACATTTCCGGAGTGTCCCAATATAAATCAAAATAATTATAGATTTTAGTTAAATGATAATACCCATCTAAGCCAAGATAAGGATCTCCGAAATCTTCTCTATCTAAATAAATTTTTTGATAAATAGCATGAACATAAGTTTTTAAATATTCAAATTCAACATGCTCAGAGCCAATTAATCTAAGGTCTAATTTTCCTTCAGAAGTGATTGCCTCTTTAACGGGGAAATATGGTAAAAGTTGAATATCATAACAGCTTGCATCTAATTGTCTCCCCATTTGAGCAATCATAGCAAAAGCAGTCTCAGTGTCGCAAACAAATTCTGTTCCGTTTTTATCAATTACAGTGATTGGGCCAGCAGGTATAACCATAAGATCAAATTCTTGTCTTATTGTTGTTATTTTATCTTTATAGATAAAAGTTTCAACAGCAATATTTGGCTCCATTACATCAATATAAAGATTTTCAACAGCATTTTTTGCTATATAACAAGCAAGCCATGCGACTCCTGAATTATCAACAAGCTTTGTTTCTTTAGTTTTAATTTGATTAACAGAGACTCCTTCACTATTAACAATAAAAGGATCAGACTCTTCCAACATACCTTTTTGAACAAAAACGGGAGAAGCTAATATCTCTGATAAATAATCACTGATTATATCTCTCCTTAATTGAAGCTTATATTGTCCGCTTCTAGTTCTAAGGTCATGGAGTATAAACCATCTTGAAACAATATTATTTTCACTGTCTAAAACTAATAAATAATCTGGATGGAATAATAAATCATTTGTCAAAGCTTCTGCTGTTATATCATCATTTGGATTAAAATTAATATTTTCATCAATTTTATAAATTCTATCTCTAAAATAAATGGAAATAACAATTTCAATATCAGCAGGTATATCAGATAAATTTTGCGCTGTTGTATCAAATTTTAAAAACAATCTTCTAGTGTCTTTGTGATAATCATAGCCCCATTGTTCATCCCAAGTTAAATTTCCAATTCCGTTATTTATCTCAACATTTAAAACACTAACTTCCGCTCCAAAAGGAATATTTAATAAATCGCCTCTTAAATAACAATCATTCTCAGGATCAAAATCAATTAATCTGTTTCTTCCAAAAGTTAAACTCAAATTAACATCTTCTCCGGATGGTCCATAAAAATAATCTTTTAAAGAGTTTCCTCTTAAAAGTTTTCTATTGAAATAATTATTAAATCTATTAAGATAAACGATTTTATTAAAATTTGCTTCTATTGCCATATTGTCCTCCAAAGGCGGAGAGAGGGGCGGCCATTTGAAAAGGAGAAGTCCCCTCTCTCGTGAGGTAATTTATTGAAACTTATGGGAAATAAGTGTCAATTACATTGTGATTGTAATAAATGGATAATTCTTCAAATATTCAATCGTGTTGTGTCCCCATGTCAAATAATGATTTGTTGTAAGGGAACGAGCGTTGAAGAAAGCTGTTGAAGCTTCAAAAGCGGACATAAATGGAACAGAGCGCTTGTGCATAACTTTACAAATAATGTCGCCATTGACTTGGTAAGCTTGTCCAGCAACTAAGGCGGCACCGACAGGGAATTTATCGCCTGCAAATAAGTGATAAACTTGTCCGCTAACAGTGATGTCTTGTTCTTCTAAAGCTCTGTAATCTTCACCAGCAGCAACTGTGTGAGATGCTGCGAGAATGTCGCCAAAATATCTGGCTGGTAAGATTTCTTCAGCTAAGCGATCAACTAAGCCTTCATTGTGGAACATAGTTGGTAAATCAATCTTTTTGATTTTATTAACCCATTTGGAGTTCCAAACAACAACTAAATCTTCTAAGTCATAAGATCTTAAATGTCCATAGTCATTGTATTCTCTGGAAACATCTTTTAAGTCAATAAATAAATCAGCGATTGTTTGAGCGATTGCTGAAGCTTCAATTCTAGCTGCGCCTTCTAAGTCAGCAGAAGAAGTATCTGTGCCTAAAGTTGGGGAAACTTGAATTGTGTTAATTGCCGCTGCGGAAACTGCTGTTCCGACATAAGCATTAAATGTTGTGGAGTCATAGACTCTTTTTGTCTCGCGGATCATACCTAACATAACAGAGTTGAATTTAGCGAAAGCACCTTCGCCCATCCATGCTCTCTTAGAGAGGTATTCATCAACGGTAAGGCCAATTTGTCTAAAAACATCTAAGACTACTTCTTGTGTTTCTGGATCCTTTGGTCTTTCAATTTGGAGTAAGTTAGTGGCTTCTGTATCTCCGCCCCATGCTCTTGATTTTAAAACATCAGCAGAATAGAAGAGTTTTGAGTCGCCATAAAGGCCGCCATCAACTCTGCTTTTGTCAACTAAAGAGCTAAATGTGCCGGAAATATTATCGCCAAAAACTTCTTGAGAAATAATCATGTTAAAGAGAGTTGCATAAATCTCATTAGCACGAAGTTGGCCTGAAAAAGCTGGCATAAAATTTTCCTTCTTTCTAATCCCAATTATTTAATTAGCTTTGAAAGAATTATATCAAAAGTCTCTGGATCTCCGTTAGCTTCATCAACTGCTTCTTGCAATACTTTAGCAACTTTTGCAGCAGATTGTTCAGCCGCTAACTTCTCTTGATCGTTTTTGAAAGGATCTCCATTAATGCCCGTTGGCAAGAAAGGATCTTTTCCTGTCTCTTGAATATAGGCTTCTCTCAGTTGAAGAGTTTTCTTAACATAGTCCAAATTGCTTAAAGAGTTATTGGGATCATAAAGCTCTTTTCTTAATTGGGCCATGTCAGGAGCTTCTTCCCCGTTGGGATTGGCAGGAAGCTCGCCACCGTTTAGAATGGAGTCCACAACTTTTCTGTAGTCTCCTTCTAATTTTTCATAGTCCTTTTTAGGGACATAGTTGTTTTTTATGTCTAGCACTTCATCCGGACTTGGAATTGGCGCTGGATCATCAGGATTTGGAGCTGGTGGATTATCTTCATCCCCACCAACTAAAGAAAATGGGTATAAATATTTCAAAACTTTTAACAACATAAAATTACCTCCTTTTAAAAGTTTTTATAAATATCTTGGGGGATCCTCAACATGTGCTAATCTGCTGTTCATCCACAGTCAATAACAGGGACCTCTTCGGCCTGACTCCTGAATATTGATTTTAACAGATATATGATGAGTCCTCTGATAGAGATACGAAATCTCAATAATAATTATAAAAAAAATATAATTATTTGAAAAGAGTTGACACTTGACAACACTTTTGTTAATATAATTGCAGGAGGTAATTTTAATGAAAACTTTAGAAGAAATTAGGAAAATTCCTAATTTAAGAATTGACACTTTAGCGGATGATGGCTTTTTTGCTTTCTGGACTGATCCAATAGACAGAAGAGTTTATTCAATTATTTTGTCTTGGGGAGGAGGATGGGAGCATTTTTCAATCAATCCTGTAAAAAATGACAAAACTCCTTCTTGGGATTTCATGTGTAAAATGAAAGAAATGTTTTTTAAGGATGATGAAGCTTGTGTTGAATATCATCCAGCTAAAAAGGATTATATTTCTCAATTAGAGCATTGTCTGCATATCTGGAGGCCCTTAGAAAAAGAGCTTCCTGTTCCACCAGCAATTTATGTTGGATTAAAGAAAAAATACAGTGAATAAAGAAAGGAAAAATATGGAAAGTAAAAGAGTTTATCAAATTCAAAAGAGAAGATTTATAACAACTGTTATGTTTCATTTTGAAACTGTGAAAAATTTTTGCACTAAAGCAGGAATTACAAGACAAAGATTTTACAGAATTTTAGGCTTAAAATATGCAACTAAAAATCCTGAAGCTTTTGTCAGACTATACAATCTTTTAAATGACAGTTTAGAAGATGGCAAGTATGATTATGATTTATTTTGGAGGAAACCTTAATGGATCTTAAATTGATTTCTATTTTAACGGATGATAGTTTATTAAAACACTATGTTGATATAAATAATAAATTATGCACTGTTGACCAAGGCGGAAGAGCATATAGAAGGCTCTGTAAGGATGAAGAATTAATGAGGTATGAAATACTCAGGAGAATGGGAGGAAAATAAAATGGCCGCATACGAGGATTATTTCTACGATTTTTGCAACTTTTGCAAAGAAATTCAAAAATTAAATTTTCAACCGGATTTATTAAAGAGTCCTGTTGGCAAAAACTTTAGAGCAATCTCTGAAGCAAATATTCTAAAAACAATTAATGAGGCTTTAAATAGCTATCATATTGATTATTCTATTACAGTTAAGGAAAATCATTTAGAAATCAAAGAAGTGGCGGGAAAACTTGTTTTTATCGCAACTTGTGTTGTTAGACTTGATTTCTTTATTGAAGGCTATAAAGAGTCAATCGCTTTCTGTGAGGCAACAGGAATGGGAATTGATGATGGCGATAAAGCGGCAGGCAAAGCTTATACTTATGCTGTTAAATATGCTTTATTAAAGAAATTTAGAATAACTTATTCTGATGATCCAGATGCTACAGAGTCTCATCCAATAGAGACTAATCCAGAAAAAGAAGAAAAAGGATCTAAAAAAGGCGGCAGCAAAAAGCCCAAAGAAGAAGGCATCTTAATAACTGAAAAAATGTCAGGTTATATAATTGGACTTGTAAAGAAATTAGATGTCTCTGATGAAAAATTTAAGAAAAAATATGGCTATTACCCATCTAGCGACAAAATCCCTATGGAGTTAGCCAGAAAGATAATTGATGAACTTAAAGCGCAAGAGGATGATCTTCCGTTTTAAGAGGTAATTGTTATGATTAAGGAACTAAAAAAATTAAAGTCAGCTCCTTCTTCACTCAATATTAATCAACTTCTAATCCCTGTCTCTGTGTTTGACATAACTCAAAAAGGCGCTAAAGATTTTAACAAGATTTATTTATGGGTAAAATCTCAAAATCTTAACAAAATTGTCAGAACAAAGAGCGGGGCTATAAAGACAGGCGCTAAATGCAGATTGCCCGCGTGGGATGTGCGGACTAATCGCTATTGCGTTGAAATGACTGTCATAATGGAAGGCCGCGCTTGGCGCATCCAATTCAGAACAAAGCCCCCTGAAGGGATGTCGGGGCGGAAAGCTTTTTCAGAGTTTAAAAAACTGCTTCTTAAAGATGGCATAGATTTAGAAAAATATGCTATAGAGAACGGAGAAGAAGTTAAAAAGGACATTGAAAAGCCTTTAATTGGCGCGGCAAGAAAATGGATGTATGATGTCTTATATGAAGGAGTCAATCATATTGACTTTCATAGCTCATACCCAGCCGGACTAGCTAACACTCATCCAGAGTTTAGAAAGACTTTAGAAGAAATTTATAAAAAAAGAAATGAAGAAAACATGTGCAAAAATATATTAAATTTCTCTATTGGCTTTATGCAATCTCTTGGAGGGTGTTCCGCTAGGTGGGCGCACTTGTCAAGAGATGCTATTAAAGATAATAATAATAGAGTCCGCGAACTAGCAAAGAGACTAGATAAAAGCGGCAGACTTGTTATATCATTTAATACAGATGGCATCTGGTATCGCGGCCCTGTCTATCATGGAAAGGGAGAAGGCGAAAAGATGGGAGATTGGCATAATGATCGCATTAATTGCCAATTCCGCATGAAATCTGATGGCGCTTATGAATTTATTGAAAATGGGATTTATTACCCTGTAATAAGAGGTATTGCCAATGATGTAAAAAATGATTGGCAGTGGGGCGACATTTATACAGAAAAGGCAAAATTACAGCTGTTTACTTTTGATGAAAAGGAGGGAATTTCTTTAAATGGCGAAAAAGTGGTCTAAAGCTAGAAGGGAGTCCTTCCGCGTTGGTAAAAGATATGCAGCTTATAAAAAGGCATATCAAAAAAGAGAAACTATGTTAGCCAAAAAAGGCTATTCAATGTATGATCAACAAATGTTAAGTAAAACTGAATATAAAGAAATGTATCAGGCCACTCTTAACGATAGAAAAAAGGAAGTTAAGTCTGGAGAAAGAAGGTCAGTTGGCAACATTAATGAAGCTATTGTTTCCATGCAAGCTTATGAGCTTTCAGAAAAAAGCGCTTATGCCATATTTGACTTCTTAGAGCAAAATAAAGAGAAATATGGTCTTGAGTATGACACTTCAAATATCAATGATATGATTATGAAGATAAGACAGGGCGATTGGCTTAGAGAAGATGTCCAAATTTGGGACTTAATTACTGATTATAGAAGTGATCTCTTTGATAAGGGCTATTCTAAAGCCCGAGTCCGCGCTGAAATTGCAATAACTATGTTTGGCTCTGATCCAGAAAAGTATAAGGATGTCAAATGAAAAACCATATAACTGAATTAAGGAAAAAACAAAAAAAGCAAATATCAGAATGGTATAGCCTGAGAAGCCTATTAGGCAATTCTTGGGCTATCTTTTATATGTTGCTAGGTGGAAGAGAAGCAGGAAAAAGCTATGCAACAACTGATTTTTTCTGCCGCCAATGGCGAAAATATAAGCGCCCGTTTTATTGGCTGCGCTTAACTGATGCTTCACAAATGAAGCTTTTAAAAAATAACGCGGAGAAGCTCATTGATCCTGATTTAAGGAGAAAATACAATCTTGACTTAGAAACTATTGGAGATGGGGTTTATGAGGTCTTAAAAAGGGATGATGATGGAAAGATTGTAAAGAAGGAACTAATGGCAAGAGTCTTAGCGCTTTCAACTTTCTATAACGATAAAGGCTCTGGCCTATTTGATAAGGATTTTTTAAAGGATCCTAATATGTATTACAATATCTGTCTTGATGAAATGAACAGAGAAAAGAACGAAAAGCGCTCTTTTGATATTCTTTATGCTTTTACTAACCAGCTAGAAAACCTCGTTAGAAGCACGAAACAGCGAGTCAGGGTAATTTGTATTGGGAATACCTTAGAAGAGGCCTCAGACATCCTTTGCGCGTTTAATTTCCTGCCTGAGCAGTTTGGTCGCTACTTCCTGAAGAAGAAAAGATGTGTTATTGAATACATAGAGCCTTCTGAAGCATACAAAGCAAGAAGGAAAGGAACTATTGCAGATATATTAATGCCTACTGCATCCACCTTTACAAATGAAATAATAACTGATACTTCTCTTGTCTATAAGGGAAGATTGGCGCGCCCAGAGATAATTGTTAAATACACTCATAGGCGCGAGGATTGGTTTACAATTTGGGACTCCAAATGTGTTGCGAAATACAATGGAGAGAATGTTCCTGTAGTCGCCATGAGGCCTTATATTGATGAATTATTCAACACAGAGAGAAGAGACAAAATAATAGAGCTGTTTGAC
The DNA here is from genome assembly GCA_017652345.1 of Methanobrevibacter sp. Next base: position 222 of record JAGCBE010000458.1, on the reverse strand, counting down.
ACCAGATCTCTTGTCTATAAAAATTTGATTACCTTCAAACTCTTCCAAAAGAACTTGGAACTCTTGAAGCCTAGGAAGTAATTTGACTCCATTCCGGGGAGACACTGCTCCTCGTTTCTCCCTCTCAACCCTCTTCCTCCTGCGGAAGAAGGAAGGGAATAAGAAAGGTCTTTCTATACTAAAGAAGGGCCTTTTATTTATCTCTTTATCTCATAATATTTT
>JAGCBE010000457.1 GCA_017652345.1 Methanobrevibacter sp. | reverse complement strand
TTCTTTTGTGCATGGTGAGACATTTCCTCTCCTTCAAAGTTTTCGACAAATTTCTTGTTATCTTCTAAAATACCATCCAATATAGTCATACAAACACCTCTAAATACCTTAAGACTAAAAAGATAATTTATTTTTATAACTTATAATCATAGTCTTTAAATTGATTTTTAAAGCATAAAATTGATTAAAAAACCATACAATTTTACATATTAATGTTTGTTTTCTAAACTATATAAAATTATCTTAATCTGTTTTAAAAAACACTTATTTGATTATTAATCGTTTAAAAATACTTAATTAAATTAAATAATGATTAAAAAAAAGAAAAAATTAAAATTAAAAAAAGAATAATAAAAAAAGAATAATAAAAAATAGAAAAAAATAGAATAGAAAAAGATGATTGAATTGATTATTCATCATCTAAAAATGCTAATTTTATATTGTCAATTATTTCTGAAAACTTTTGACTGACTTCAGAATCAGCATAACTATTTACCATAGTGCTGTCCTGATTTGCAGATTCCGGAACCTGTTCAGTTAAAGGCAAATTGCCTAAATAAACAACTCCCATATCATTTGCAAATTTTTCCCCTTGAGACTCACCGAATATGTTGGTTTTCTCACCGCAATGAGGACATACGTAATAGGACATGTTCTCAATTAGTCCAATATCCTCAATATTTAACATCTTTACCATACCTACACATTTCAATACATCTTCCTGTGATAGGCTATTCGGTGTGGTTACCATAATGACTGCATCAACATTAGGCAATGCCTGAAGCACAGTCAACGGTTCGTCACCAGTTCCAGGAGGATTGTCAATAATCAAGACATCAAGGTCTCCCCATGCAGTGTCTGCCATGAACTGCTTGATTGATCCTGATTTTTGAGGACCTCTCCAAATGATTGGAGTATCATTGGATTCGATTAAAAATCCCATTGACATGACCTTGATTCCATTATTGCTCATTACAGGAATCATTTCTCCATGTTCAATCATTACATCCTTACCTTCAACCCCTAACATCTTAGGAATGTTTGGTCCGTGGATGTCTGCATCAAGTATACCAGTTAATAATCCTTTTTTCTGGAAAGCTTCTGCTAGGTTAGCAGCTACTGTGGATTTACCTACTCCACCTTTTCCACTCATAACAGCTATTTTGTATTTGATATTTTTCATATGTTCAAAGAGCCTTAATTCCTGTTCGATCATTTGCTTCTGTTGTTCAGGAGTTAAATTTGCAGCTCCATGATGTCCATGTCCATTATTTGCCATTTTATGCCTCATTAGTTTTTTTAAACAGTATAATATATTATAGTTAAATTATTTAAATATTATTTTTTTAATAAAATTGGCTTTTAATATGCTTAGATGTAGATATATGCAAACATCATACTGTAAAAATTAGATAAGTATTAGAATTAATTAAAAATCATTTAATTAAATCAATTTTAAAATGATAACTATCAAAATTATCATGCCTAAAATTAATATAATTGAAGAAAAAAATTATTGGAAAATTATTAAAAAATAAGGCATAAAAATAAGATTATTTGAAAAATAAATTAGAATAAAAAATAGAAAAAATAGAAAAAATAAGTAAAAAAAATTAAATAAAAAATGAAAAGTTTAAAATTTAATTTTCGGTAACTAGAATGTCAAGTGAACCATTGCATATTCCTTAAGGGTAAATGAATTTGTATTCCAATTCTGAATATTACCTAACTTGTTTCTGCTACTTGTTGCATCAGCAGAATACCATACACCATCAACATAGATTTGTGCCCATACGTGACCAGTATTCAAACCACTTGAGAACTTACAGTTCTTACCATGGGAATACCTTGCAGGTATGTCAGCTGCTCTACAAAGAGCAACAATCAAGTTTGCATGATCACAACAGTTTCCTCTTTTCTTGCTTAAGGTTCCTGTTGCCTTATACTTGGTGTTTGCATAATATTCATATTGAACATTATCTCTAACCCAATTGAATATAGCTTCAGCCTTAGCCCAGACAGTAGTTTTTCCCTTGGTTAAGTTATTAGCCAATTCCTTAATTGCTGCATTAAGTGCATCATTTCCAGAAGACTTTAAGTATTTTGCAATCTCAGTGGAATTAAGTGCTTGAACTTCATTTAAACCTTTTTTGTATTGGGAAGCGTTTCCTTTTTTAGTAATGCTGGATCCGCCTTCTACATCTTTGGCATCAAAAGTCACATAATTAGGTAATCTATTCATGTTAGAATAGAAATCCAATGCTTTAGAAAGGCCGTACATATAAAGATTCGGAGACATTTGTCCAATATCAGTAGTAATATAATATGGAAGTCTTCCTTTTTCTTCAATGAAATCAGTTAAGATATTTGACAATTCAATATACTTATTCTTATTTAAGTCAGCATTGACGGAAGAATTACCCATGTTCTTATAAGTAGAACTCACATCAACTAAAGCAACATCAGATGTTTTGCTACTGTTAAGATTTTCTATTGCCTTAGCCATTAAGTAACCAAAACTTGACATATTCATTTTAATACCATTTATAGAAATGGTAGCTGCCATTTTATGATTCTTCTCAACATAATTTCTTAACTTGGTTGCTCCAGCTAGAATATGCTTAAATGTAAATATCTTATCTGACTTGACATCCAAGCTTACAGAACCTGATGAAACATCATACTTATTGTCACCTTCAAACTTATAAGTAAGTTTAGTTACCTTCGGACTAGTTACATCGATAAGTAAACCTACAGTTCCGTTTGCATCTGTAGTGTTCTGATAGCTTTTTCCATCAAATGTGAAATTAACAGGCTTGTTTGCTAAAGCTTTACCATCAGAATCCTTTAAAGTAACAGTATAAGTAGTATTGTTCATTATGACAGTGCCGGAATTCTTCAAGGAAGTTTTGAGTTTAACTGCCAAGTTAATGGTTCCGGAAGCAGATCTGTTATAATAGGATGTTCCTGCAAACTTATATGAAAACTTATAGGTCTTTCCAGCTGCAGCATTAATTGTTAAGTTAGCAACCCCTTTCTTATTTGTAGTTCTGGTATAAGTCTTGCCATTGAAAGTGAATGTTATTTTTTGACCTGCCAATGCTTTGCCGTCATCACCTTTTAAAGTAACCTTATATGCATTTCCTTTAATGATGGTAGTTGAAGCAGGGCCAGTCAATGTTGTAGCATTCTTTATTCTAAGGTTTACAGAACCGGAACTAGGACCATAATACTTGGTTCCTGCAAACTTATACTTAAGAGCATAAGTCTTGCCAATAGCTGAATTGATCTTTAAGCTAACTACACCTTTAGAGTTAGTGGTTTTCTTATAAGTCTTTCCTCTGTAAGTAATGGTAACAGTTTTGCCAGATAAAACATTATTGCTGGAATCCTTTAAGGTAAGATAATATTTGGTTCCTTTACCAATGGAATTACCTGAATTGATAATTTTAGTTGGTGTTTTAACAAATAGGGATACATCTTTTTCAGATGCACCATAATAGGAACTGCCAGCATACTTAACTTTCAAATCATAAGCTTTTGGAGATGCTAAACTGATTTTTAAGCTAGCAACCCCTTTGGAATTAGTGGTCTTCTTATAAGTCTTACCATTGATAGTGAAGGATACAGTCCTTTTGGATAATGGATTTCCATTTGCATTCTTCAAGGTAACACTATATTTATTGCCTTTAACGACAGTGCTAGCTCCAGTTAAGCTTGTAGCCATTTTAACTTTAAGGCTTACAGATCCTGAACTAGCCTTATAATACTCGTCACCAGCAAATTTATAAGTCAATTTGTAGGTCTTTGCCACTGTTCCAGTAATCTTTATGCTTACAATACCTTTAGAGTTAGTTGTTTTATTGTAAGTCTTACCATTATAAGTTAGGATAACATTCTTTTTGGATAAGACATTGCCATCCTTATCCTTCAAAACAACAGAGTAAGTTTCACCTTTTACTGCATATTTGGTAGCAGTTGAAATGTTGGTTGAAGCCTTACTGACTGTCACTTTAGTTGAGGAAGATGAACTTTCATATAATTCATCACCTTCAAATAAGACACTAATTACATAAGAGCCTGCTGCAGCATTAATCTTTAAGCTTGCAACACCATTGGAATCAGTAGTTCTTGTGTAATTGTTTCCATTAAATGTGAAAATTAAATTTTTGCCAGATAAAACGTTGCCGTTTTTATCCTTTAGAGTGACTGAATAATCATTGCCATAAACCACACTTGAACTGGAAGCTTCAATGCTTGTAGATTCCTTAGTGGTTTCATCTTCAGATAATGGATCTGATTCTATTTCAGAAGATCCGAGCTTTGAATCGTCAGATTCACTAGCACTAGCAATTGAATCTGCATCTTCAGTAGACTCTAAATCAGCACTGGACAAATCTGCACTTTCACTTACAATATCCTCGCTAATTGAATCCTGTTCTGAAATAATCTCCTGATTATCACTTATGTCACTTACATCACTTGCTGATACTGAAGCCATTGCAAGAATGAACAATGACATTATCAACAAAAGCAATGTTCTGTTTTTTGTTAAAATAATTTCACCTCAATACATTAAAAAAGATGAATTAATATAATAAAAAACAATATTAATTAATTATTTAAAAATAAATTTTTGAAATGTCTTTTTACAAATAAAGAATTTTAGAACATTAGCATGTCTAAAATAATCTTTTTTAATGTTATATAAAAATTTTTATTTAATATAATATAAATGTTTCTCTTAAAAAAAATAAAAAACAAGACATATGAAGCTTTTAAAACTAATATAAACCAATAATTTTAATTAAAATCTAAAAAAAAGTTTTATATCATATATTTACAGTTAATTAAGAAAAAATATTTGATTAAATTAAAAAATAATCGATTTTAATCATTAAAATTAAAAACTATCAAATAACGCTTTATTAGATAAATAAAGGACTATACATATTTATTTTATTAAATAATAGACTTATAATAACTTAATAAATGAAATATAAACTAAAATAATAGAATTTAATCAAAAAAGCATTTATTAACTCTTTTTAAATTGAAAATCAAAAAAGGAAAATCTGACATTATATATATTAATAATAAATATATAATATAAGTTTTTTTAAAAAAGAAATAGGTGTTTTTTTAAGAAATAAAGCACAAATAATTCTTTAAATAAAAAATAAAGTATTTAGAATTGAAATAAAATAAATCAATTAATAAACTTATTTAAGTTTTAAAAATCATGGAAAATTAGTGAAAAATCACTTAAAAAAATATGAAAAAATCAGTGCGAAATAGTGAAAATAATATTGAAAAATATTTGTAAAATCTGTAAAAAATAAGTAAAAATAAGTAAAAATAAATTATAAAAAAATAGAAAAATAAAAAAATAATGAAAATTTAAGTCATCTTAAATTCAATTTATCCTGAATCTGTAGATCCGCTAGAAGAACCACCAGAATCAGATCCTCCAGAATCAGAACCGCCTGAGCCAGAACCACCAGAATCAGATCCACCTGAACCAGAACCGCCTGAGCCAGAACCACCAGAACCGGAATCACTAGAACCAGAATCAGAAGAGCCGGAATCAGCAGCACCAGAATCAGAACTGGAACCAGAGTTAGATCCACTTCCAGAAGATGATGAACTGCTGGAACTAGATGAATAGCGAGTACCACTAGAAGAACTTGAGTAATAGCGAGTACCACTAGAAGAACTAGATGAACTTACAGAACCGCTATCTGAATATGTATCTTCAGTGATATTGGTTAGATTTTCAGTATCATTTATTGTTGTGTTAGTTACATTAGTAACATTTTCTTCCAAGCTGGAATCATCTGAGGCTAAACCATTGGAAATGAATAGGAATCCGCAGACAAGTGCAGCTAAAGCAATTAAGATAAGTAAAATAATAATTATTTTATTTCCAGTATCCATAAAATTACTCCTAAATTTTTTAAAAATACATTAAGTATAATTTAAATCTTTTTAAGATTAATACAATTATAATATTTCTTTTTCAATAAATATAAACATTATCATATTACCTGATTTCAAAGAGAAATATCAGATTATCTGATAAAATTGGTTCTTTGTTTTTCTGCTTCATGCTTAGGCAAATCATTGTTTTCGATTGATTTCAAGAGCCATGCCATATTGATTGCCAAAGTTCTCATGACCTGAAGACCTTCCAAGTCTTGCTTTACCTCTTCAGGAGTGTTTCCATGAACGCTGTTCCAATATTGTGATGCGACGACAGGCATGTTTGAAATGGTGAAATATTTGTTCAATCTATCGAAACTTGCACTTGCACCGCCTCTACGGCAACTTACAATAGCTGCTGCAGGCTTGAAAGCAAAATTAGAGCTACCTGCATAGAAAACCCTATCAAGTATAGCGCATAATGCACCATTTGGACCTGCATAATAAACTGGAGAACCAACAATCAAAGCATCTGATTCTACAATCTTATCGATTATCTCATTAGCAGGGTCATCATCAAATGCACATTTGCCTTTGCCATGACCGCATTTTGAACAAGCTATGCAACCTCTAACAGGTTTGTTGCCAATCCAAAAGATTTCACTGTCAACCCCTTCCTTTTCGAGCTGATTTTTGATTTCAGTCAATGCAGTAAAGGTACAACCTTTTTTATTAGGACTTCCATTGATTAATAAAACTTTCATTATATCTCTCCAAAACTATTGATTCATTAAAATTTTTTAAAATTTCGTTTAATAATTTTTAAAAAAACATTATCATTATTATTTTTAAACTTATTATTTTAATAGTTTTAGGAAATAGCTTATAAAAAAATGAGTATGGAATAATAAAAAATAAAAAAATGCATTAAAATATTAAAATTAAGTCAAAAAATAAAATAGATAATAAAAAATAAAAAAGAAAGAAGAAACCATATTCTACTATAAAAAGTAGAGATATAGTTTAATCTTAAAGATGATTTAATTCTTTAAAATACAAAATGTCATCACAAATAACATCAAGCAAGTCCTTATCGTGACTTACAGCCAAAATACCAATATCATTAGCTTTACAATGCTTAATAAGTGCTTCCCATATCTGAACTTGAGTAACAGCATCAAGCATAGTACTTATTTCATCTGCGATGATGAATTTTGTTTGTGGATTCAATGCTCTCAATATACTGAAACGTTGCAATTCCCCACCAGAAAGTTCACTTGGCCAACGAGTTAGCCAATTATCCTTTAGACCAAAAGTGTCTTTCAAATCCTGTGGAGGAACCCATGATTCCCTTAATACCTTTTCCATCTTCCATTTAGGATTCATAGTCTTTTCTGGATGTTGGAAAATTAATTGAATAGGGTCATAACCATTTCTATTAACAGGATTGCCATCAATAGTAACCTCACCAGTATAATTGGTAATATAACCAGAAATAATCTTACATAAGGTACTCTTACCACTACCACTATCTCCAATTAATCCGATTATCTGATTACTGTTAAGAGATAATGAAACATCTTTTAATATTGGTTTCTTCTTATGATATGAAAAAGAAATATTTTCTGCTTTAAGCTCCATCATTAGCCCCCTCATCATTAAGTTCTTCTTCAGCTTCAACAGCTCCTTCATCTTTAGCTTCTTCTTCAATTACTTCCTCAGAAACATCCACTTCAGAAGCAAAATCATTTACTAATTCCTCAGAAACATCCACTTCAGAAATAGCTTTATCAAAATTAAAGCATCTGATCATTGCACCATCATGTTCAATAAGTTCTGGTTTGGATTGATTACATTTGTCTGAACGTATTGGGCAATTTTCATAATAAGGGCAACCAGGGACCTCTTCCAATGGCTGAACTCCTTCAGTTAACTTGAAACCATTCTTTGGCAATGCATCGACTAAAGCTTTGGTATATGGGTGCAATAAGTTTTCAGAATTCAAGAAGTTTTCCACTTTATTGATTTCAATCACATACCCTGAATAGAATATTGCAATCCTATCTGCTGTCTTTAAAGCCACATCTATTTCGTGAGTAATCAGTAAGACACCTTTGCCTTGATCTTTTAATTTTCTAATGTCCTGAATTGTCTCTTCAACACTTTTTGCATCAAGACCTGGAGTAGGTTCATCAGCAATCAACAAATCAGGATCATTCAATAAAGCTGTAGATAATAATACTTTTCTCGCCATTCCACCAGACAACTCAAAAGGATACAAATCATCGACACTTTCATCCAACCCATATTTGCTGAATACTTCCCTTTGTCTATTTTGTTTCTCTTTACGCTCATTATCGTCTTTACATTCGCCGACAGCCTGTTGGGAAACTTTCATTAAAGGATCCAGGAAATTTACAGATTGAGGTATTAAGCAGATTTCCCTACCTCTTATTTTTTCTTTCATCTCCTGATTTAAAACTTGCCCCTTATATTTAACTTCTCCTGTAACATGAGCATTGTAAGGCAAAATACCTAAAATTGTGTGAGCTAAAAGACTTTTACCTGAACCACTGGAACCTAATACGGCGACGATTTCACTTTCACCAATATCAAGTGACAAATCAGAAATAACCTTTAAATCGTGCCTAACTAATCCTTGGACATACTGTGTAAAAGATATTGATAGATTATTTACTTCTAATAATTTCTCCATAATACCACCTAATCTAGTTATTTGCCTCTCCAGGGTCAAGCAAGCGTTTTAAATTATCTCCAATAATATCAAACAACAATACTACAATCAATAATGCAAGACCTGGGAAGAATGCTAACCACCAAGCACCCATTGCAAGATAAGACATTGATTCGGATAAGATAATACCAATAGCTGGCTCATGTGGTGATAACCCAAATCCTAAGAATGTTATACTTGCTTCGTGCATAATTGCATGAGGGAATACAAGCAAGGTTCCTACAAATATTTGAGATATTACTAAAGGCAAAATATGCTCTTTTGCGATCCATAACTTGCTTCTACCTAATCTATTGGATAAAGCAACATATTCAGATGTGTTGATTTGCAATACTTCTGCCCTAAGTACTCTAGTTAAGTTAACCCAGTGAGAAAATGCTACAGCCATAATTACACCGAATGCACCTTTACCCAATGCGATTGATATCATCATAAGCAATAATATATGAGGAATGGATGCAAACAAGTCAATTGCCCAAGAAACTGCCTCATCCAACCATTTATTTGCACTTGCAAGAAATGCTAAAATAGTAGCTATTATGCTTGAAATTACTGATGCACCGATACCAATGACAATACTTAAGCTCAAACCTTTTATTGTACGGGTAAACATGTCCCTTCCCATCCAATCAGTACCAAAAGGATGTAACAATGAAGGAGCTTGCATTTTTATAGAAAAGTCTGTTGGTAAATTAGCATTAGTCATCCATCCGCAAATGAAAATAACCAATAAAATCAACCCAGTAAGCCCAATGGTCAAAAGAGTCTTTTGCCTTAAGTTCAATGAACTGAATAATCCTTTATTGTACCATGGCATCTCACTCATCATCCTCACCTCGTAATCTTGGATCAACATATTTATAAATTATATCTGCAATAAGGTTTCCAGTAAATACAAAGATTGCACTGATAATCACAATACCAAGCAATAATGGAACATCAGACCTTAAACCAGCAGCGACAGTTGCCTGTCCGATTCCAGGATATGCAAATACTTGTTCTACAAGAATGGTTCCTCCAAACAACTCATTAAATGACAAGAATTGGATGGAAATAGCTGGAAGCAAAATATTTCTTATTCCGTGATTTTTGATTATTCCCCAAAAGCTTTCACCTCTTGCTTGTGCAAACAAGAAATAATCACTTTTTTTCACTTGAATAAGCTTGTCTCTTGTGAACATTGTTAAGGAAGCTATTCCTACAATACTTAAAGTCACTGCAGGCAATATCAATCTGTATAACCATTGCCAAAAGGTTACAGTATCAGACAATTGGCCAATAGGTACAGAAAGGCCTATTGGGAACCAACCCAAGTAAACTGAAAATAACATTAACAGCACCAACCCTATCCAAAAGGTAGGTGAAGATTGTAATACATAACTGTAGGTTTTAATTGCCTTATCAATCCAAGTGCCTTCTTTAGCACCGGCAAGTACACCTAATCCAAAACCAAAGATTCCTGATATTACCCAGGAAGTTGCCATAAGAGTTAATGAAGCTGTGAATTTCTGTACAATAACTTCTGTTACAGGAACTCGATAAATCAATGAAAAGCCCATGCTTCCAGTAGCTAAAGTTGAAAGCCAACCCATTACTCTTTCACCTAAAGATAAATTAGTTCCCCAATATTCTCCCATAATGGCCAATTGCTCTTGACTAACAATCCGTTGTCCTAAATAAGCTCTAACAGGATCAATAGGGGACATTTGTATCATTATAAAACTGATAGCAGCTATAACGATTAATAAAATTATTAATCTCACTACTTTCAATCCTAAAAATTTAGCTAAATTCTTACTATTAATTTTAATCAACCCATATAATCTATTAAAAAAATAAGTATGAAAATACTTTAAAATCCTTAAAAATCATTTTAATTCTTAAAAATTATAAAAAATGCAGGATAAATAATTAAAAAATTATTTAAAGAATCTTTTAAAAAATTACTCAAAAATCTTAAAAAATTCTTTAAATGATTCTAAAATACTTGGAATATCAAAAAATTATTAAAAAAATGATTTATTATAAATAAACCATTTTATATTAATAATTTTTAATTTTACAATTTCACTTGCATTAAATTTTTAACAATTTATGCAGTTTCATTTGTTTCAAGACGTTTCCAGTCGTAGATGTTACCCCAAATGTCTCCACCGTGTGGGTAGATAAGGTGAGTACTGTTGGAAATGTCTAAGTCATCACTTACAAAGTAAGTGTAGTCCATAGTACCAATCCATAAGAATGAATTGTGGGAAGTAGCTTGTTTTGCAGCTTGCTTCCAAGTACTGTAGGAAGCATCGGCAGGTTGAGCCATTGCTGTATCAATTAATGCATCTACAGCAGAATCTTTAAGATTTCCTGGGTTATCATAACCTACACAAGCGACATCTGAACCGTATTGGTGCTCAATTGAGTATGGATCTGCAGAACCGAATCCCCATACAACTCCTTGACTGTATTTGTCTGGGTCAATTTCGTCCCAGCTTGCACCTTTAGGGGTGATTTCAATACCTAAATCTTTTGCTTGCTCTGCTAAAGTTACTGCAATTGCTTGTCTTTCAACTGCGGATGCTTTATAGTATACAGTGAATTCAGCTCTTTGACCGTCTTTTTCTCTGATACCGTCACCATCAGTGTCTTTCCATCCTGCTTGTTCAAGAATGGTTTTTGCTTGATCTACTTGACCATCTTTGTATCCGGCATCAAATGCCCATGGTAATTGGTCAGCCACACCAGTGTAGGATACATTACCATATCCGTTTAATGCACCGTCTAATAATTCTTGTCTGTCAATACCAATAGCTAAAGCTTGTCTAACAGCTGGGTCTCCAGTTACATTGTTACCGATTGCAATACCATCTTCACTTGTTTCTCCTTCATCCATTGTGGTTGGTAAGGAAACACCACGTACATCAATGGAATCGAAGTATTCCATGTGGTAACCATCGATTTTTTCATCTGCATATGCTACTGCTACTTCAGCAATGTCAACATCTCCATTTTTAACTGCTGCAAATGCTGCATCAGGGTCAAGGAAGAGGTTAGTAATTTTGTTGAAGTAAGGTTCTTCACCATAGTAATCAGGGTTTTTCTCTAAGATGAATTGTTGACCTTTGTCCCATTGAGCTAATTTATAAGGTCCAGAACCGATTGGGTTTTGACCGTATGTTGCATTGTCATAAGTAGCTTCTGGAACGATACCCACATCAGTCAATTTGTTGATGAATGTGGAATCCGGTTGATCAAGAGTAAAGACTACTTTATCTCCATCTGCTTTAGCTTCTTCCATATGGGTTAAGTCTGCACCTTCTCCAAACTCTTTAGCAGTGTTGTAGGAGAATGCTACATCTTTAGCGGTTAATTTGGAACCATCTGTGAATTTTACATCATCACGAATGGTTACAGTATATGTTTTCAAATCACTAGATATTTCATAATCTGTTGCCAAGTCATTTACAAATTCGTTATCTGCATTCCTTTTCAGAATTGTACTTTGAATTAATGGGTCTGTTCCGGAATCGTGGTATCCCCAACCGTGCATTGGGTCAAAACCGAACTCCGGTTCTTCACCGTGTGCTGCTACACAAGTGATTAACTCATCAGGAGCATGTTCAGATCCTCCTGTTAAAAAGTCAAACCAGCCTGCAGAAGCAGAACCTACGCTGATAATTGCGATTAATACAATTACAGAACCGACTAAAATCTTTCTATCCATATAATTTCCTCGTTAAATTACTTAAAAAAAATAACATCCCCTAGTATTACTATTTTAAACAAAATTCAAAAAAAGTAATACTAATTTTAAAAAAGATATTACAAATATAAATATGACTTTAAAGTATATAAATGTAATACATTAATCTAAAAAAGTATTACTTATTTGAAAAAAATTAGTGAAAAAGTAATAAAAAAGTATTAATAAAAATGCTTAAAAATAAAAAAAGTAATACAAAACCAGGTTAAATATAAAAATAATTGAAAAAAATAGAAAAAATTAGATAAAAAGCATAAAATAATAATTAAATAATAAAATAAGAAAATAATATAATAAGAAAATAATAAAAAATAAATAAATATTAATTAAAAATAATCAAAAAAGGGAATAATATGAAAATATTATTCTTTTAGGTATTCACAAACCTTTTCACCTGCAAATAAACATACTTCAACACAAGGAGACTTGTCATCACCATCTTTTGAAATGTATCCGCAGGTCACAGATTCGTACTCATCCTTAAATTCATTAAATATTTTTTTACTAGCTGATGCAATTTGCTTTTCATCTGCCCCTAAAAATCCTAAAGCCATAACTGCACCAGTTACAGCACCACATGTACCTTCAGAGAAAGTTCCTCCAATACCTCCAGAGAATCCTTTAGCAAGAAGAGCCAATTCTTCAGTAGGCATACCTGCAACTTCACAGATTCCCATAAGAGTTGCTTGTGAACAACTGTAATCCTCTCTGTACTCTTCAATTTTTTTTACTACTTCATTTGAATCCAATTCCATAATAATCCCTCACAACTAATTTAAATCAAATTTTGAATAATTCGAATTATTTAAAACATTGTTATAATTAGTATAAACTTTAATATTAATAAATTTTTATAATCGGTTAAAGAAAAGAAAAGAAAAGGATGAATAATTAAAATAAAAAGAGTAGGGAAAGAAAAAATAAGAATTAATAAAAAAGAAAAAATTAGTTGTGATAGGTTTCACAACTTTGTCTGTTTAAAGCATGCTTATGAATATGCATATGCTTTATTCCATTATCTGTTTTGATTTCATCAATTATCTTAATACCATCATGTGAATGGGAATGCTCACCATCATTATGGAAGTGATAATGGGAATGTTCCACATTTTCAGTATCTATTTTCTTAATTGAATCATCAAATTTTCTGTCATAGAGCAATGCTGCATTAAGCACTACAAGACAAGATCCTGCATTGTGAACAATAGCACCGGTTACAGGATTCAATAGTCCTAAAACAGAACAGACAATAGCTACTGCATTGATTGTCATGGAAATGATGATATTTGCTTTAATAGTAAACAATGTTGAATTTGAGAGCTTTTTAAGATAAGGGATTTTACCGATATCATCACCTAAAAGTGCAATGTCTGCAGCTTCAATTGCAACATCACTACCAACAGAGCCCATTGCTACACTTACATCTGCGGTTTTAAGTGCAGGTGCATCGTTTACACCATCCCCAATCATACAAACCTTTTTGCCTTCATTTTTGAGCTTTTCAATCCAAGCAAGCTTTTCCTGAGGAAGCAAATTACCATATACCTTTCCAATTCCAACTTGGGAAGCAAAATAATTAGCAGTTTCAGTATTATCCCCTGTAAGCAATATGGTTTCAGTTCCTAAATCATGCAAGTCTTGAATCATGTCTTTAGAATCTTCACGTATTACATCAGATAATCCGATTAAACCTATTATCTCCCCATTTAATGCAATTATAATTGAAGCTTTTCCTTCATGTTTCAATTGATTCAATTGAGAATCAACATTAACATCAAGGTTGTTTTCTGAAAGAAATTTGGAGTTTCCTGCATATACATGACCAAAAGAATTTTTACAACTTACCCCTTTTCCAGGATACATTTTAAAGTCTAGTGGATCTTCAATATCAATTTCAGCTTCTTTTGCTTTTTCAACAATAGCTTTAGCCAATGGATGCTCACTTAATTTCTCACAAGAAGCAACAATCTTCAAAACATCCATTTCATCTAAATCATCTTTCAAGGAGATAATATCTGAAACTGCTAAATTACCGTAAGTTAAAGTACCAGTTTTATCAAATACTAAAGTATTCAATCCACCTAATGTCTCAAGTGCTTCACCGGATTTGATAAGAACACCATATTTTGTTGCCTGGCCAATAGCTGCCATAATAGCTGTTGGTGTAGCAAGTATCAATGCACATGGACAGAACACTACAAGCACTGTTACTCCTCTTTCAATATTTCCTGTAACGAGCCATGCCGCAATTGCAATGAACAATGCTACAGGAACAAGCCATGTAGCCCATTTATCTGCAATTCTTTGAGTAGGAGCTTGCTTTTCATCAGCTGCCTTTACAAGATCAATTAATTTTTGAAGTGAAGAGTTTTCACCTAAACTGGTTGCTTTAATATCAATTGCACCATACAAATTCATGGTACCGCAAAATACCTCATCCCCTATTTCCTTATCGATTGGAAGTGATTCACCAGTCATAATTGATTGGTCAAGAGATGAACTACCTTGTATAATCTCACCGTCAACAGGTACGCTTTCACCAGGAAGGATTCTTAAGATATCTCCAATCTTAATTTCATCTACAGAAATCATTTCTTCCTTATCATCAACAATTCTCCTACCTGTTTGCGGAGTTAAATTAATAAGATTTCTTAAACCTTTTTTAGCTCTTTCAACTGTCCAGTCTTCTAAAAGAGCACCTAAAGCCATAATCCATGCAACTTCACCTGCTGCAAATATCTCACCAATGAGTAGTGATGCTACCATAGCTATTGCAATAAGAAGTGCAGATGAAATCCACTTTTCACGGATCAATCTGGTCATAGCCAATAATAACATTGGAATACCGCTAATTATTACCGCACCCCATGCAGGGTTTAAGTAAATTGGAGTGTCAATTCCAAGTATCATAAAAATAACAGCGATAGCGAGAAATATGGCTGAAAGAATGGTCATTTTTAGACCAAATAAGAAATCAATTATTTCATCAATC
>JAGCBE010000456.1 GCA_017652345.1 Methanobrevibacter sp. | reverse complement strand
GGGGCACGACCAATCGTGGCACATTTTTTTCCCCAGGTCGACAAACAAGTTGTTTATCGTAAAATGTTACACAATATCGTTATCAACAAAAATGTGGAAAACTATGTTTATAATGTTTATAAAAGTTGTGGATAATAACGCGTGTTATGTGGATGACTTTTTCCGGGTTTTGTGCTATACTTACAGTGTAAAGAGAAAGAAAAAGAGTGCGGCGCGGCACCGAAAAACCGCCCGCCCGCGATACCGCAAAACCGCGGCGCGTGTACATTGAAAACAGAACAAAAAGAAACCCGGTTTTTCCCGTCCGTTTGAGCGCCGTTCCTACAATAGAATGACCGCTCAAACGGCATCAAAAACAACAACATGAAAAGAGGTAGAAAAATGGCAACTTATAAGCTTGATTGCATGAAAGAAAAATACATCACGCGCACAATCAAAAAGACAGTCTTAACAGCACTGGTTTTTGACATGGCAAAAGGTGAACAGAGAGAACAGAAGTTTTTCGCTCCTGTTGAAATCGAAAGCGCCGCCGAACAGCTTATGTATGCACGGCTGTTTTGCGAAACGGATACCGTCAAAATTCTGATGGTAAAATCCGCCGAAACCGTCACAGAACGTCGGAAAATTTCAATGCGTAAATTCCTTGAGTATTCCGAACTGATGAAAGACGGTGAGGAAGTAGACACCGCCGAATAAATCAAACCCGGAACGGCGCTCAAACGGACGGGAAAAAACCATCAAACAATGACAACAAAGAAAGGAAGTAAAAACAATGAAAAAAAGACAGATTGACAGATACCTTGAAATTTTCAAACAGGCAAGCACAATTGACAGCAAGTTCAATCCCTCTATTGTAACCGTAAACTGCACTATATTCATCGGCGGATTCTGGACAGAACAGCGAATAAACCTTGCAGAACTTGAAAGCGCCGTCTATGGGTACGAGGAACACGAGTGCGCGGTATGGCAAAAAAAGTATAACGGCGGGGACTGGTTGTGCTACCGTTCATCAGACATGCACGTCACATTCTATGTTGATACAAACAGCATCGAATATTGACAGCAAAAACAGGGTCAAGGCGGGGCGTAAAAACCCCGCCAAAACCCGGCAAAAAATCAGGCGGTTCGACGGTCTGTCAATCCCTCGACGGTCTGTCAATCCCTCGACGGTCTGTCAATCCCTCGACGGTCTGTCAATCCCTCGACGGTCTGTCAATCCATTGACGATGCGTAGACCGCTCGATGGTCTGTAAACCGCTCGACAGCCCGTACACCACTCGATGGTCTGTACACCAGTCGATACAACGTAGACGTTGTGATTTTTCTTGTGATTTATTCATAGAAAATCCCGCCCGTGCGCGGTGTGATTTTTCCTAAAAAAAGACCACTGAAAACGAAGTGATTTTTCCGGTGTGATTTTTCTTGAATCAAAGTGATTTTTCTAAAAGCATTTTGGTTGAGGAAAAATCCTCTAATAAAAACAAAGGAGAAAACAAAATGAAAAAGCTGAATTACAGAGATTATTTGAATCATTATGATTCCGTATTAAGAGCGTACAAAAACTGCTCACAGGCTAAGTTAAGAGCCGAAGATGAAATTCTTGAAATGATGATGGAATGTGGTGGTCATTCATACAGAGTTTTATCAAAAAATTGTTTCCAGTTTACAGCGGCATTTCTAAAGGATATTATTTCCGAAGAAACTGGTGAAATTCTGTATACGGAAGTCCACTATTTTTCACGGACACGATGGAATTCAATTTGGAATGTTGAACTTGAGTTTTAATCAAACTAAAGCGGGCAAAACCGATTGCCCGTTTTGATGGGATTAAAACCCCAAATAAAAATATTCTAAAAGGAGAATTAAAAATGAACGCAACCTTTATGAAAAAACTCGTTATGAATGATAACGAAGAAACCATGCTTGAATACAAAGGTTCCGATATTGCAATCGGATTGTATTCATACCACACAATGCCCGGTTTCGTCACTGTAAACAAAACATTAGACGGTGAAGATTACAAAGTAATTATTCATCATATGTATACACAAGAAACATTCAATGTTTATTGTGTAACAATCGGCAGGGTTTCAGCAGGAATTGAACTTACAACCTCAAATACTGAAATGCCGCTTGAACAGATTTTTGCATACACCGTTGGCGCTCTTGCAATTTCTGATTCACTTCTCGATTTTCTGAAGAATTTTGAAGAATTCACTGGAAACAAATTTGTTAAGTTCTGATAGGTTATAATCCAACTAAAGCGGGCAATATAATTTGCCCGTTTTGATGGGATTAAAACCCAAAATAAAAATTACAATAAAAGGAGATTAAAAAGATGCGTAATTTCAAGATTCAAATCAATGCGATTGATGACCACAGGACACATTTTAATGCTTTCTATTTCTGGGACACAGATGACCTTAAAATCGCATACCATGTTGAGGTAGACGACGATAAGATTACGTGTGAAAAGAAACACCGTTTTATTGATGAATATGAGCGGTTGTGTGTTGTACATGAAATGGGGTTTAGTCACGAAGAATGTGTTGATTTAGTTCTCTCTGTTCTGATGACAAAAGAAGTTGGAGAAAACTATGACAACATTTTGTTTGGTCTTCTCGGATGTCCAATGCTTGAATATGAGGATTAAAACCCTAAATAAAAACAAGGAGAAAAGGCACATGAAAAAGGCAACAATCAAAGAGTTGAAAAAAGGAGATTTTTTCACTCTAAAACCCATTGAATTTGCAGAGGAACCGCAGGTATGGATACGCGGAGAATACGACCGCTCAAGCAAAACCTATTCCTGTTACAAATTTGAAGATGTAAACCATGAAAGATTCTTTTCTGGAAAGAAAGAAGTATACACGGATTTCATCTTCTAACAACACAATGAAAGCGAGGGCAAAAAAGTGATTTTTCTGAGAATCAAAAAGTACATGGATAATATCTGTACAAACAAGAAAAAAGGGCTGTTCGTTACGCTGATTAAAAACGAACTTCTGACAGAGTGTGAAACCCGCAGAACGCTTGGTGAAAAAATCACGCAAAGACTGCTTGATAATGACTATGCAGAATGGGTTAATTTTCCTCTGTCAAGAACATACCATTTCTTTGGTGTAAGATTCCCGATGAAAGACGGGGTTTCAAGTGATTTTTATAAGGAGAATATTGAACATGAGTAACCGTATTATTGAAATGAATCTTTATCTTTCAGATTTAAGTGAAGAAGCGAAGAAAAAATACTTTGAATTCTTCGATTGTACCAAAGAAGAAATGTACGGCGATAGACCTGAGAACAAATGCTATATAGCATCATGTTTCAAACTTCCAAATTCAGAAAATGCCATCAAGGAATTTGACGAAGAAGAAGCACTGAGTTACACTGAATAAAATTGACTGATTGATGCCTTTTTGTGCCTCCTCTTATTGGTTACGCTGTCTGGTGACTTATAGTGAAAAAATCCTATAAAACAGGTTCGATTCCTGTTAGCGTAGTTGCGGTAAGCCATGCCGCATAAATAAAAAATAAAAAAGGAGTTAAAACAATGGCAAGTTACATTAAAAAGAAGTTCAAAGGAACCATGGTAGAAGCGTACTGCTACGGCAGGGAAGACGGCGGTTTCCGCGTTGTGATTTATTGCAGAAATACGGCGCCTAAGAAAATCAAAAAAGAATGTGAAATGTTCGTGGAAGAAAACTATCCCGGAGCAAAGCTAATTGACATTATTGATTGCAAGCCGATGTGTGAAACCAGAATGATGACTGTTGACGCATTTTATGAATTCTCTACGCCGCTAATTCAGACTGATTTCGGCGATGAAGATGAGAATGAATATGCTGAAAACGACGTCGAAGCTGTAAATGATTTTGTGGAGAACAATGCGTCCGAAGATGGAACCGCAGGATAATGAAAGATTATTGTGTTTTTTACAAGAATCGTTACGGCGAAAAAAGGGTTGACATAATCGAAGCGAGAAGTAATGAAGATTGCAAGGATTTAATTAGGATGAAACACGAAGTTCAAGACAAATATTTTGAAGTTTATGGGTATTTATCCTATGGAGAACTAATTCACAAATTAAAGGGGATTTGAAATGCCAAAACCAGAAGAAACGCTATTATACTTTTTCATGCAAACACCATCTGGAGTTAAAACCTGTTTTGTGCTTATGTTTATTGCCATAATTCTAAGCATAGGAATGATTATTTATGAAAGCATCCATGAGGAGTAATAACTATGGATGTGCAAGGTGATTTTTCCATGAAGATTCTTTATGACCGGGTTTATGAATTAGAATTATCTGTATCAACAGCTAAATCAATTACAAACGATGTTGTTAAAAATTGGGAATTGCTGAAGATATATAAAGAGATTCTAATTGACCTTGGATTATTGGAGTATTATAACTCCTACAGAAAGAACAAAGAGGTGTCAAAACATGAGTAGAAAGAAGTATGTTACTCGAAAATTAAAAACCCTAACAACGACCTGTTTTATGGTTAATGTTGAAAACGGAAAGTATTTTCAAAAGGAATGTTCAATTCCATACAAAAACTATCGTAGAAAAGACACTGTTTTAAGGGCTTTTAGCAAAGAGTATACTTCCCATCCAATTTATGTAAAGGATATTGAATATCCCTGTAATCAAACAATAAAAACTTTTCAAATGAATCTGGAAAGTTTTATTGCATCTGCTGATGAAATATCAGTAGAAGTTAAGCCAAACTAAAATAAACGTAAAGGAGAGAAAAAATGGCTTATTCTGTTCAGATTAAAAAGAGTTCTCGTGAACTGTCCAAAGCGGAGCGTGTTATGATGAAAGACACCTCTCTCGCAACAAAGATTGACGACATCACAAAGGACGTCAAATATTTTGACATTGAGGTTGAATCCTATGTCATTCTTGCTGTCCACAATGACAAGTCTTCTACTCCCGATTATGAAGTCATTCATATCGTAGATACAGAGGGACAGAAGTTCACCACTGGTTCTGCATCTTTTATCAATACATTCCTTAATATTGCAGACGAAATGATGGATGAAAATGCAGATAATGGAACCTATGACGAAACGTTCACAATCAGGGCTTTTCGTAAGCCGTCTAAGAACTTTGCAGGAAAAGATTTCCTGACCTGTTCTCTTGTTGCTTAATTAACTGGAAAAGCTAATTAGCTATTTCCGATAAAACACAAACAAAGGGAGAGGGTAAAACCTCTCCTTTTGTTTATGAGGTGGCAGTATGTTTAGAGATATTATAAACAGAATAGCGTATGGAATTAGGTACGCTTATAATGCAAAAAAGCAGGGTAAAATAGATAAGCAAATTGCCAAAGAAGTTAGAAGAATAGCAAAACTGTATAATATCTATAAAAGGGAATTCACAGATGTCGCTGAATTTGTTACTTTGGATGATATTATTAAAATGCCAGAAAATCCAAATGCAAAAACAGTTGATAGATTAAAAAATATAAAGAAACGTCACGTCTTTTGGGCATTTGATGATGTGAAAAAATCTAAAGACAAAGAAGCGAGGAAAGAAGGGTTTAAGAATTACGAAGAAAAATCAAATTTAGAAGCGGCGGAAGCCGAAGCTGAAAGAATTAAAAGAAGGCAAGAAAGAAATGAAGAATTTGCTAAAGAACAGGGTTTTAATAGTTATCAGGAATATCTAGATGAATTAGAGCATCAAAGATGGTTAAAAGAAGAATGGCCAGAAGAGCAACGTGAAATCGAGAGAAGAGAGCAAGAAAGGAGAGAAAGAGATGAACAATTTGCTAAAGAAAAGGGTTTTGATAGTTACGAAGAATATATTAAGGACTTGGAAAGACAGGCCCAACGTGAATTGGAAGAAGAAAATCAGGTAGAACCAGAGCCGGAACCTGAGCCACTTCCAGAGCCGCCAATTCCGGGTGATTATACAGATAATACTGGTGATACAACTGACTGGTTTAGTGAAATAGAATACACGTTACAGAAACTATATTTAATTCTTGAAAGAAGTGATAAAACATCTGGTGCCAGAATAGCAAAAGATTTTGCTTCAGAAATTATTGATATTATCACTTTTGAAAGAGAACGTGACCCTGTTGCAATAGGCAAGCAAATTGAAAGACACGCAGAAGAAATTAACAGATATATTGATACCTTAATTCACGACAGTAATGGAAGAAAAGTTTATGAAGTAGGAAGTATGTTAAAAGCAATTTTAACTGAAACAAATATTGTTGAGGATGAATACGATGAAATGGAAGACGAAGGAGAAGAAGAATGATGGATTATGAGTAAAGTTCTCGTAGGTGATTTTGAAACAACAGTATATGAGGGACAAGAATTTACAGAAGTTTGGGCATCTGCTGTTGTTGAATTATTTACAGAGGATGTGCAAATTCTCCATAGTATAGATGACACGTTTGACTATTTAACTTCCTTAAAAGAAAACGTGACAATTTACTATCATAATCTCTCATTTGATGGTTCTTTCTGGTTAGACTATTTATTAACAAAAAAGAGATTCACTCAAGCCGTAATGAATGAGGACACAGAGCCAGAATTTTATCTTACGAAATATATGCCAAATAATTCATTCAAATATCTTATCTCTGAAATAGGTGAATGGTACACAATTACAATAAAAACAAACGGACAAGTTATTGAAATAAAAGACAGTCTAAAACTTCTGCCGTTTTCTGTAAAGCGTATGGGTGATTCTTTCAAAACTAAGCATCGAAAACTCGATATGACATATGTAGGAAAACGATATGCAGGATGTGAGATAACAGAACAGGAACAGGAGTATATAAAAAATGACGTTCTTGTCGTTAAAGAATGTCTTGAAATAATGTATCAACAAGGACATTCAAAGTTAACCATAGGAGCCTGTTGTTTAAGTGAATATAAATCAACACTTTTAATGGGTTCCCTTGATTATAAAATGTTTTTTCCAAACCTTTATGAAATACCATTAGATAATGAAGAATATGGGTGTGATAATGCAGGAGAATATGTACGAAAATCATATCGTGGCGGTTGGTGTTACGTAGCAAAAGGAAAAGAAAGAAAAATACATGAAAACGGGATAACATTAGATGTTAATTCCCTATATCCGAGTATGATGAGTTCTGAAAGCGGGAATTATTTTCCAGTTGGAAAACCGACATTCTGGAAAGGAAATTATATTCCGGATGAAGTAAACATTGGGCATAAATATTTCTTTATCAGAATATCAACAAAATTTAAGATTAAAAAGAATAAACTTCCATTTGTACAAATCAAGAACACATTTCTAAGAAACGGGCGAGAAATGCTTGAAACATCTGACTTCTATAATCACAAAAGAAATGAATATCTAAACAAGTATATTCTTGACGATGGAACGGTAATAGATAGCCGTTGCACCATCACAATGACAATGACAGATTACAAGCTATTTTTAGAACATTATGATGTAACAGAATTTGAAATTTTAGATGGTTGCTATTTTCAAGCTGAAATAGGACTGTTTGATGAATACATAAATAAATGGAAAAAGATAAAGCAAGAAAGCACTGGTGCTATACGTGAATTGGCAAAACTATTCCTTAATAATCTATATGGAAAAATGGCAACATATATAGATTCATCATTCAAACTTGCATATATAAAAGAAAACGGTGTGGTTGGTTTTAAGACAGTAAAAGAATACAATAAAAAAGC
>JAGCBE010000455.1 GCA_017652345.1 Methanobrevibacter sp. | reverse complement strand
GATTTATATTCCTCTAAAAACTCTTCATCATCTTTTAAATCGCAAATGACCTTATTGAAGGATTCCTTTACAATATCTCCATTATATTCATGAACCATAGGGAAAGTTCCATCGAATTTGCCGTAAACAGGACAATCCAGATTGTGTTCACCAAGAACTGCAAGGACATCTCTCTCAAGTACTGGATCAACTTCCTCTACAATGAAAACTCCTTCAAGGTTTTTGCAGAAGTCATATATCAGGTCTTTTGGAGTTGGATAGGAGAGAGCAATCTTTAGAATGTCCATCCCTAAGTTTTCCTGGGAAACGATATCATAAGCGTAATTGAATGCGCCACCAGAGGAAATGACACCATATTTTCCTTGAAGGCTTCCATTCTCAAAGGAATAGACTTCATTCACTGGACTTCCACTTGCTATTTCTTCCATTATTTCCATTTTTTCCGCTAATCTTGTATGCATTGAAAGTGAATTTGCAGGAACTGGCACGAATTGCTTAGGATTCTTGACGAAGTATCCCTTTAACCAATGTTCCTCTGATTCTGTTGCTTTGGTAGTGGACTTAGGTTTGGATATTTCACCACATTCCACAATACCCCTCATGTGAGATACACGAGTGCTTGTTCTAAGTATTACAGGAATTTCAAACTGTTCAGACAATTCAAATCCATAAACCATCATGTCCTTTATCTCTTGAGGAGAAGATGGTTCAAGAATAGGAACTGAAGAAAGCCTTGAATAGTTTCTTGTATCCTGTTCGTTTTGAGAGGAGAATAAGGAAGGATCATCTGCTACAAGTACAATCATTCCTCCTTTAACTCCAGAGTAAGCAGTAGTCATGAATGAATCAGCTGCTACATTCAAACCTACATGCTTCATGAAAGTAAATGATCTAAGGCCACTTGCAGCTGCAGTAGCTGCAACTTCCATAGCCACCTTTTCATTTGCAGAAAATTCAAAATACATCTCTGCCTTTTTAGCAACCACTGATAAGATATTGCCTATTTCAGAAGAAGGAGTTCCAGGATAAGTAGCCGCAACTGATACCCCAGCTTCAATAGCTCCTCTTACAGCAGCTTCATTACCTAGCAAGAAAAGTTTATCTCCCTTTTCACTAGTTACTAATTGATCAAAAGCCATATAAATTCACCACACATGAGATTATCTATCTAATCTCTAATTTCATAATAATTGTAAACATAGGATAATAATTAAAAATTCATTAAAATTTTCATAAATTTTATAAATTCATATAAATTATCATAATAAAGTATTAGTTTCTTTACATATTTAATACATAGCATTTTTAATAAAATTTTAAGTGATTGCTAAGGATTAAATGGAGAAAATTATGATGAAGTGAAAAAATACTAAACTTTATAATAAAATAAATAGAAATATATAAAGTGATTTATTATTATTTT
Organism: Methanobrevibacter sp.; assembly: GCA_017652345.1. Next base: position 336 of record JAGCBE010000455.1, on the reverse strand, counting down.
ATATAAAAATAAATAATGCTATTTAAGGAAAAATATAAAATTAGTTTAAAAAAATCATATTGACAATAATTATTGATAGTTTTAAAAAGGGATTGCTATGATAACCGTTTATGTTAAAAGATTCAATAGCCAGACAGATGAGGAAGCTCATATTGAATCTTATGAAATTGAAGAATATCCTGGAATGAAAGTGCTTGATGCATTAGAGGCAATAAACAGAAAATATGATGCAGACATCAGCTTTAGAAGCTCATGTTTAGCTGGCCAATGCGGTTCATGCGGTGTAAAGATCAATGGAAATGGTGCACTTGCATGTAAGGCAGAGATTAAAGACGG
>JAGCBE010000454.1 GCA_017652345.1 Methanobrevibacter sp. | reverse complement strand
TTCAATAAAAACAGGTTGAAAATCAATAGAACTGGAAATCCTGGAATGACTGTTGGTGGAACAGGAGATGCTTTGGCAGGAATTTGCTTAAGCTTACTCTCTCAAGGATTGAACAGTTTCGATGCAGCGCTTCTTGCCCCATACCTTAATGGAAAAGCTGGAGATTTGGCTTATGAAGCTCAGGGATACGGTTTTGGAGCTCAAGACTTGACACAGTATTTAGGTGCCGTGATGAGTGGTTTAATTGACTGATTTAGTAAAAGCTATTTTTAGAAACAGGGCGAATAGATTCATTGCAGAAGTGGAAATTGATGGAGAGATAGTAAGAGCACATCTTCCAAATACAGGCAGATGCAAGGAGCTATTGATTGATGGTGCAACTGTTTATCTTAAGCCAAGCGATAATCCAAACAGGAAAACAAAGTACTCTCTCCATTTGATTGAGAACAATGACGCTCTTGTTGCAATGTATTCACAGGAAGCAAGTAAGATTGTCATTGATGCAATCTTGAATGGAAAAATCAATGAATTATCTGGCTATGAGATTGTAGAATCTGAAAAAACCATTGGCAATTCAAGAATTGACATTTATTTAGCTAATTTGGATGAGAGTGATAATCCAATAGATGAAACATATGTTGAAGTAAAGTCAGTCACCTTGATTAAAGATGGGCTTGCACAGTTTCCGGATGCCCCTACTGAAAGAGGTAGAAAACACTTGGAAGAGCTTATTTCACTTAAAAAAGAAGGAATCAGGGCAGTTGTATTTTTCCTGATTGAACATCCAAATGGAAATGGATTTAGGCCTAATTGGGAAAATGATCCTAAATTTTCACAAGCCTTGAATAAGGCATATGATGAAGGTGTGGAAATTCTTGTTTACAAGACTGAAAATACTCTTGACAATATTGAATTGGTTGGCCAATCTTTAGAATTCAATTTGAAAAAATAACTCTTTTTACAATAATTTTTTTTAAAAATTAGATAAAAAATCAGATAAAAAAATAGCATATTGTCCTTTAAATTTAAAAATAACGAAAAATAGTTTAATAAAAAGTGAGAATAATATGCAAAGGTTTAATTTTTAAAAAAAACATATGTAAAGGGGGTGATATGTAATTGAGTACATATTATTCTCGGATTACTATTTATTTTTTCATATTTATAAAGTTTTTGCATATTCGCCGATTTTCAATTTTTTAATAAATCTCAAATAACTTATAAATAATTCATTATTCTATTGATTTATTAAATTTTTTTTAAATATTTGAAAAAATAGCTTCATTTTGTTTATAAATAAAAATTAATACTTTTATAGATTAAGTTTTAAAAAAGTTGAAAAAAAGAAATAAAAAATAGATAAATTATTATCTATTTTATCTGTTTAATTTTTGATAGTTAGCAGCTTGGAGACCGTGGTACTTGATCATACCTTCAACTTCTCTTTGGTCAGTTTCCTTGTCTTCAAAGGTGATTTGCTCTACGCTGTGTAAGCTGAAAGGTGATTCTCTGCTTACTGCTTGCATTGAACCTTTGAACAATTTCATGACAACTTTTCCGCTAACTCTTCTTTGCATATGGTCTATAGCTTGGTCTATATCTTCTCTTAAAGGCTCTTGCCATAACGCTTCATATACAAGGTCTGCATATAATGTGCTCATGTATTCTGCAAATCTTAACTCATCTACAGTTAAAACTAATGGTTCTAATGCTCTATGAGCAGCAATCAATAATTTAGCACCTGGAACTTCATAAATTTCTCTGCTTTTAAGACCAATCATTCTGTTTTCGATGATGTCTACTCTTCCTACACCATTTTCTCCAGCAATTTCATTTGCTTTGGTGATTAAGTCTACAAGTCCCATCATTTCTCCATCAATAGCTATTGGAACACCTTCTTCAAATTCAATAGTTACTTTGGTAGGAGTGTCTTTAGCGTCATCTGCAGATTTAGTCCATTCATAAATGTCTTCCGGAGGTTCGTTTGCAGGGTCTTCGAGCACATCTCCTTCAATAGCTCTTCCCCAGAGGTTTTCATCGATACTGTAGATTTTATCATATGCTAAATCAAGGCCATGCTCTTTTACATAAGCAACTTCTTCAGTTCTTGTCAAGTTCATTTCTCTAATTGGAGCGATGATCTTAAAGTCAGACATGGATCTGATGATTGCTTCAAATCTGAATTGGTCATTTCCTTTTCCGGTACAACCATGTGCAATTGCAGTTGCACCTTCTTTTTCTGCAATTTCAATGATTTTCATTGCGATTAAAGGTCTTGCAAGTGCAGTGCTTAATGGGTATCCTTCATATTCTGCATTTGCTTTAATTCCTCTTGCAATATATTCATTTGCAAATTCATCTTTAGCGTCAATGATGTAGTGTTTTCCAGTATTGATCTTATCTGCAGAATTTTGAGATTTCTGTAAGTCTTCAGGTGGTTGACCAACATCAACACATGCAGTCACTACTTCATAATTATATTCCTCTTCCAATAATTTAACACATACAGTGGTGTCTAATCCTCCACTGAATGCAAGAACGACTTTTTCCATATTATCACTTTTTCATTTAGTAAATTAATTAATTTTAATTTTTAAATTTCATAATTAATATGTAATTCATTATAATTTAAGTTTGTAGTATAATCTATGTTTAAATTATACTTTAACTTTTGTTTTTTATAATATATAGTTTTTAAGTTTAAATAAAATAAAAAATAAAATAATTATTGATTTAGAAACTTATTTTTAGAATACTCATTTTAAGAATAATATACTTTTTTTAAAAAGGCGATTTGATGAATGATTTAAATAGAAACAATTTAGAATTGGAGATAATTTCTTCTGAAAGTGGAGGATTCATATCTGCCAATAGGAATATTTTCAACTGCATTAAATTATCAGATAATTCTAAATTTATTTTAAATCAGGCCATTAAAGGTACTCCTATGATTAGGATTGGAGACAGTTCTCCTAAAGTCATGCTTGTTGCAGGAGTTCATGGTAATGAATTGGCTCCTCAAATTGCTGCCTTGAATCTAATTGAATACATTCATGATTTGGACTTGAATGGAAAGTTGAATGGTACTGTTTATGCCATACCATTTGCATCTCCAAAGAGCACTATGGAAAATTCCAGATATCTCGATGGTGTAGATTTAAACAGGTCTGCCCATTTGCCTCATACAGTAACCAATGTTATTCTGAAAAAGGCTAAGGATTTGGAAGTTTCTGCCATAGGGGATTTCCATTCATCTGCACCTAATTCCAATCCAGGAAAAGAAGGAATCTTTTGCACAAAAGTCCCTTGCTCTAAAAGCTTTTTCATAGCAGAGCACATTTCAGAAAAGGTAGGTTCTGAAAAGATCTTATACCCAAGTGCAGGTGTTCCATTTAAGGGAGCTCTTGAAGATGAGGCAAATCTGATTCAGATTCCTGCGGTAACCTGTGAGGTCTTATCAGCTATTGGATATTCAAATGAAAAGATCTGCAAAAGGTCTTATTTGCAGATGAAAGCATTTTTAGAATACTTTGGAATAATTGACTAATTCATTTGAATTCTAATTTTCACATATCTTCTTTTTTTATTGTAAACTATTTCTATCATTATTACTTCTCAAATGCTCTCATTTAGTTTATATTAGCTTAAAATCAAATATTTAATAAACATACTTGCATGGAGTGTTTAGAGTATGTTAATTTAAATAG
>JAGCBE010000453.1 GCA_017652345.1 Methanobrevibacter sp. | reverse complement strand
TGAGATTAGTAATCAAGCTATTATGAACGAATTATGCCTTGATAGTTCTTACTATTCGGATATGGTAAAAGAACAACGTGGAATGATAACAGAGTTAGATAAAAAAGCGAAAAGCCTTGAAGAAGAAAACAGAATTTTGAAGAATCGCATCATGGATTTAGAGGCTAAAAAGAAATGAGGTGTGATTTATGGAAATAATGAAACGCCTTACAGACAAAGAGTTTAGTCAAAAAAAACTTGAGGAGTATGCTAATTGGACTAAGATAACACAATACGGCAGACAGAATCCAATTTGGTTCATGAGTGAGATGATGGGCGTTGAATTAATGGATTTTCAGAAATACATCTATATGAATAGTTGGATTAAACAATTTGTGTTATGGTTGGAATGTCGTGGCGCAGGCAAAACAGTCAAAGGCGCACTCTTGCATATGACCAAAATGTTATTACTTCCCAATTGGAAAGTATATGTTGCTTCAAATTCACTCGCACAATCCATCGAGTGTTTTAAGAAAATCGAAGGTTTGGCTTATAATCAAATACCTTCGTTTAAAAGTTTGACAGATATGTATGCTGATGAATTGGAACGTAGCGCAAATAATGAAACTGGGTTTGTTCACGACCCCAAAGGTTATCATTTTAAACTATTTAATAATAGTGAATTAGTTACTCTTTCAAGTAATTTAACCACAAACAGAGGTAAACGTGGGAGCGTAATGTTTGATGAATGCGGATGGCTCTCGGACGAGGCGTATGCGGTATTAGAATCTTTTATTAACGTTGATACTACATTTAGACTTGGTACTGATACAATTTCTCACATAGATCCGAGACAAGTTCCTTTACAATTGCTATACACATCAAGTGCAAGTGACGTTGAGAGCCATTATTTTCAAATTTTTCAAAAGTTTGCAAAAAAACAAATGATGGGCGACCCAAATTATTTTGTGGCAGATTTGACTGCGGATGCTCTACTAAAACATTCAAGCGTTAATGGCATACCAATCAAATCTCATCTTAGCCAAGCTCAAATTGATAAAGCTTTTGAAGATAATCCAGACCTTGCTGAAAGAGAATTGTATAATCACTTCCGTAAAGGCAGTGGTGTTAATGCGGTAGTCAGCATGGAAATACTTAATCATAACAGTGAAGTTAGAAAGCCGTTACTTTTAAATGATACGGGTAAAAAGAAATTTATATTCTGCTACGATCCTGCCAGAAATTTTGACGGGAGCGTTTTAAGCATATTTGAACTTTGCGAGGATGAAGAACATGGGTATTATTTACGACTTGTAAATGTTATTAGCATGGTTGACCCTGAGTCAAGAAATAAAACGCCCTTGCCTATGACTGAACAATTGAAAATAATTAAGAAACAAATGCTTTTGTATAACGGTGCTGGTGCAGCAGAATGGGAAAATATTGAATTTTGGATAGACGCAGGTTCTGGTGGTGGTGGTATTTCAGCCGTTGCTGACCAGTTATTAGATGATTGGATTGATGAAAGTGGTGTGAAGCATCGCGGTATTATAGACCCCGTTCATAAGCAGTATGAAACTGCGAGGAAGAAATACCCTCTTGCCATGCCAATTGTTCATCTTGTTGACCCGCAAGGTTACAAGAAAATTATATATGATGCTTGTCAGAAAATGTGCCAGTTGAATTTAATCAAATTTACGGCATATGATGGCAAGGATTCTATTACATTCTTGGATAGTAAGGA
>JAGCBE010000007.1 GCA_017652345.1 Methanobrevibacter sp. | reverse complement strand
TGATACTATCAATAAGAGTGATGTTAAGTGTGGAGATCTTGAAGCTGCAAAACTTATGGAAGAATTGATTCTCTCTAAAAAGCAAGAAGGAGACTCAGTTGGAGGAATAGTTGAAACAATTGCAACTGGAGTTCCTGCAGGACTTGGAGAGCCAGTGTTTGGAAGGCTTGATGGTGATTTAGCACAAATATTAATGAGCATTAATGCAGTTAAAGGAGTTGAAATTGGCTTAGGATTTGAGAGCGCAAAATCATCTGCTTCTAAAATCAATGATGAATTCTACTATGAGGAAAATGATAATAACACTAAAATCATAAAGACTAAAACAAACAATTCAGGAGGCATTCTTGGAGGAATGAGCAATGGCATGCCTATAGTTTCAAGAATTGCTGTTAAACCAACTCCTTCCATTTCTAAAGTCCAAAATACAATTGACTTGGAAAAAGGAGAAAACACAACAATTGAAATCAGTGGTAGACATGATCCATGCATCTGTCCAAGAGTCACTGCAGTTGCTGAATCAGTTACCGCTATCATTTTAGCAGACCATATGATTCGTGGAGGATTTATTCATCCAACAAACTTAAAATATTAAAAAAATAGAATATTAAAAAAAATATATTAAAAAAATAGAATGTTAAAAAAAATATATTAGAAAAATAGAATTTAAAAAATAAAATAAGAAAATAATTTAATTGTCATAATTATTTTTCTTATTATTCCTTTTTTTATTTGGTTTTGATTCAAAATTAAGGGAATAGACATCCTCTTGTTTTATGCGATTTGCAAACCTGTCCTTAAGACGAATCATTTTAGAACGTTCAGGATATTTATCATTGATATCCACTTTCATACCATCAAAAGCAGCTAAAGTTCTGACTCCTGTCTTTTTAGAGACTCTTATTGCCTCTTCAACTGGATTTGCAGCAATCATCTTGAAACCGAAGTGGGTCATAATCGCTAAGCTCGGCTTGACCTGCTCAACAATGTCAATGAAATTATCAGTACACATATGTCCCCTAATGGATCTTGCACCAGGCCTTAAGACACTACCTATTAAAATGTCTGCGTTTTTATGATATTTTGGCAATTCATCAAAATATTCAGTGTCAGCAGTGTATGATATCTTAAATCCATTATTTTCTATTTGGAAACCAACACCTGTAGGATCTCCATGTCTTGTTTCAGTACCTTTAATGGTAAATGAAGGAAAACGTGCTATCTTATTAGGAGTCAAGATCAAATTTTTAGAATTGCTTTTATGATAACTTGAAATTGCAGGGCCCCAACGTTGGAATTTTTCAAAAACAGATTGGCTTCCCATAATGATACCATTATTCTTTGTCATTCCTCTTGTCATTGCCTCAATGAATATTTCAGCATCATTATAATGGTCTGTATGGGAATGAGAAATATAGACCCCGTCAATTTTAGTTGGATTCACGCCAAACTGATAAGACCTGACCAATGCTCCAGGACCTGGGTCAACTTGATAATTTTTTCCTCCAAAATCATCAATTCTAAAGCCCCCAGTCATTCGCTTTTGACTAATGGTGGCAAATCTACCACCTCCAGAGCCTAAAAATGTAATTTTCATTATTGTCACCTTTTATAAAATAAACGCAAAATCAATTATAAACTATTTATTCAAGATGACATAAAATGATATCACATTTTAAATTAGCCTTATTACGTTTAATGCATAAAACTTCATTTTCAATTACAACTTGGTCCTTCAATAATGCCTCATCGTCACCTTCAACAAACATGATAACATTTTCACCAGGCTTTGCAAGAAGTTTCCAATTGATGTCAAATGCCCTTACATCAGGGTTTAATTTTACTTGAATCATCTTATCATCAATTGAGTCAACAATTCCTACAGGACCTTCATCGATAATTGTGGAAGCCAATTTAATTGTTTCATTCTGTTGCAATAAGTCTTCTCTAAGTTTAGCTCTGAACTTTGCTAAAAGATTTATATCCATTTCAATGACTTCATCCAAATAAGGTTGGACCTTATCAATATACAAATCATTCTGTTGGATAACTACATCATATTTAGTGCCTACAGAAGGGGTCTTTTTAGAAATATCATCTAAGATTTGTCCGAAGATATCTCCCATATACTTTAAGCTAAAGCTTGGTTTCCATCTTTTCTTAAGCATTTCATTAGCTAATGATTTTGTAATCTTATTTCCAAATACAATAATGGAAGAGTCTCCTCTTTTTCTGTTTACAATCTCAGAACCGGTAAGTTCAATGATCTGGAAACCATTGGTTGTACCATAGATTCTTTTTCTTTTGGTTTCCATAGTTCCTCTTGAACTGACTTCACCGACTGCTACATTTTCTAAGCTTTTTACTTTAGTTGCATCATCAGTTATTTTCAAACTTATATCAAGCTCTTCAGCTCTTGCATACAATTCTTCATCATTAGTGATTTCACCAGTGTAAATTTCCTGTTCTAAAAGCTCACGTTCCTCTTTAGAACCAAAATAGGCAATTCTTCTCTTATCTCCTGCCATTACACATCCTTTCTTTCCAACATAAGCAATAATTAAACTCATACTCTCACATCGCTTAAACATAGGCACATTTAAATTTTACTTAACTATCCATAATAATTTCAATTTATGCCTATTAAATTTTAAATTTCATTTTCTTAAATCTATTAAAAATTTCAAATCTCAAAAAAGCATTTAAAAACTTATAAAAAACATGAAAATAAAGGATTAAATAACTTTTCATGGAAACTTTTTTGAAATTTAATATCTTACTTTATATTTATATTTTTACAAATATAAAAAGTTTTTATAAAATATTTCAAAATTTAAATCAAAATAAAGTAAAATAATGAAAAATCGATGAAATTTTCAAATGAAAACATAAATGTTTTAATTATATAAAACTTTAAATATTGAAAGGAACAAACTAGAATTAATTATTATTTGGAGGCAATGATATGGCTAAGATTAATGAAATTTACAGATGTAACCACTGTGGAAACATGGTGGAAGCTATTGTTGAAGGCGCTGGAGAATTAGTTTGCTGTGGAGAAGCAATGGAACTTTTAGAACCTAGACAATTACCAGAAGGTGGAGTAAAACACATCCCTGTAATTACTAAAGAAGATGGCAAAATTGTCGTAACTATGGGAGAAGAAGCACACCCAATGTTAGAAGAACATTACATTAATTTTGTTGAATTAATTGTAGGAGATCAAGTTTACCGTGCAAACTTAAAACCTGGTGATGAACCTAAAGCAGTATTCGATGTAAATGCAGAAGTTGAAGATGTAAAAGCTATTGAATATTGTAACATCCACGGTTTATGGCATTCCTAAGTATTATTTATTTTAAATAATACTTTTCTATTTTTTATTTTTTCTAAAAAACATTTTAATTTACTATTTTCCTAATTTTCTAATTCCACTATTCTCACTATCATTACTAATTTACTATTCTCACTATCTCACTATTCTTACTATTTTTCATCAAATTACTAAATTTTATTAAATATGAAATTCATAATATTAATATTATATAAGTTAAATATTTTTAAATTAAATTTATCAAATTATTAACTAATTAAAAATATTATTTAAAATTAAAAAAATTAAATTTGATAGCATGAGAAAAGATATTATATTAATTGTTTTGATATTGATAGCAGTTGTTAGTATAAGCGGTTGTATTAATGGCCCTATTGATAATATAAACAGTAGAATGAAAGATTTGAACACCGATATTACTGAAGGAGATAATGATTATAACGCTGCAATCAGCTCCATCAATAGCCGTGACTATGCAAGCGGAAACAATAACATTCAAATTGCAAAGGAAAAATTTAATGATGCAGAAACAAAGCTTTCAGAAATTGAAGAGTATCAGGATGACTTAAATGAAAGCGTTTATAAAGAGTATATTGATTTGATTAAGGAAGAAGTGTCATTGAAGAAAAAGGCAAGTGATGAGCTTTATTTAGCTATTCAATACTATGCAAATAATGATCCTTATTCAGGAAATTCATATGCTAAATCAGCAAATGAGCAAATGAAAAAAGCAGTGATACTTCAAGGTGAAAGAAATCAATTAGTAGAGGAAAACTCAGGATTATTCAAAAAAGCAGGAATAATCTAAAAATAATCTAAAAAATGATTAATCAACATAATAAGTTATACTTTTATTTGAATTATTCAATTTATAAGAAAGATCTGTGAGGGGGAAAAATGAAAAAAGCATGCCCTAAATGTAATGGAACCGGGTCTATTGTTGTGGATACAAAAATATGTGACAATTGTGATGGAACCGGTTATGTAGATACATTTGAAATGAAAAATCACTTTAAAGGCGTGAACAGTAATGCTAGAGCTAAATTTGATTTAGATGCAGATCAAGATGTTCCATGTGAAGTATGTGATGGAAAGGGAATGGTAGATGTCTTGGAAGACTGTTCCTACTGTAATGGAACCGGTGAAATTACTGTTTGCAATGAATGTGGAAAACGTATTGACTCTGATAAGAATTACTGTGATGAATGTGCAGAAAAGCAAGAAGAAGAGAAGATGAAAAAACAAGCTGAAAGAGAGAAAAATCCGGAAAAACTCGTTGTGGAATCTGACATCTCTGGAAAGGAAATTGTTTATGAATTAGATGGATTGTGTGAAATGAGCGATTTGGAGCTTAATTCCATCTATAGAGGTAAAGTCACAAGAGTGGAAAGATACGGTATTTTTGTCAGCTTAAACAATCAGGTTTGGGGACTCATGAGAACACGTAATTCCTCAAATAAAGTTGGAGATTATGTATTTGTAAGAATCACACAAATCAAAGAGAGAAAACGTGAAGTTGACATGGCACCTGCAAGTGTTTTCAAAGGAGAATATGTGATTAAAAAAGTCAAGAAAAACATCCAAAGAACCAAAATCGAAACACTTGATGACTCTTCACTCAGTAGCATTGTTAAAGTCCATGGAGAAGTTATACAAATCCAACAGACTTCCGGACCAACTATTTTTACAATTACTGATGAGACTGCAATTACCTGGGCTGCAGCATTTAATGAACCTGGAGTTAGGATGTATCCTGAAATTGAAATAGGAGACATTGTAGAAGTAATTGGAGAAGTCAATAAGCATAATGGCGAAATTCAAATAGAGTCAAGCAGCATTGAAAAGCTTGAAGGTGAAGAAGCAAATAAGATGAAGGAATTCATTGATATTGCTTTAGATAAAAAAGCGGAACCTGATGATGTTGATTTCCTAATCCAAAGCCCAGTTTTAGACAGGCTAAAGCCTAAAATGAGAGAAGCTGCAAAGGTTATCAGAAGAGCCATTCTTGATGGAAGATCAATTCTTGTCAGACACCATGCAGATGCAGATGGGATCTGTGCAGGAGTTGCAATGGAAAAAGCAGTCATTCCTTTATTGAAGGAATTCAATCCAGATAATGATGCTGAATACCATTACTTCAAACGTTCCCCAAGTAAAGCTCCATTTTACGAATTGGAGGATGTAGTTAAGGACCTCTCATTTGCATTGGAAGACTTTGAAAGACATGGGCAAAAATTGCCATTGATTGTATTGTTGGATAACGGTTCAACTGAGGAAGACATTGTGGCATTGATGCAGGCAAAAATCTATGACATTGAAATAGTGGTCATTGACCATCACTTCCCTGGAGAACTTATTACAAAAACATTGAAAAGTGGAGAAACAATTGATGGAAGCGTAGAATGCAATAATGATGACATTATTGCAGGTACCGTTGCAGTGGATGAATATGTTGACACTCATGTAAATCCTTATCTTGTTGGAGGAGACTCCCAAATAACTGCTGGAGCATTAGCTACTGAAGTTGCACATATCATTAATCCAGATGTTGAAGAATTAGTGAAACACTTGCCTGCTGTTGCGGTTTTAGGTGACCGTGCAGAAGCGGATGAAGTGGAACAATATGTAAAGCTTGCATCTGAAAAAGGATATGATAGAGAGCAATTGAAGAAAATTGCGGAGTGTATTGATTTTGAAGCTTACTTCCTTAGATTCATGAACGGTAGAGGAATCATAGATACCATTTTAGGTGTAGACAATCTTGACAAGCATCCAAAGATGGTTGAAGCATTATACAAGGAATACCTAAAACGTGTAGATATTCAAATGAAAGCAACATTACCTAATGTCAAGAGAGTCCAACTTGAAAATGGAATCTACTTCAACGTTTTGGATGTTGAAAAATATGCTCATAAGTTCACTTTCCCTGCTCCTGGAAAAACCTGTGGATTTGTCCATGATAAGATTGTAAAGGAGATTGGTGAAGATAAGCCAATCATTACCCTTGGACATGGCCCTGACTTTGGAGTTTTAAGGGCAACTGATTCGGTACATAAGATCTTTGGATTCAATGTGAACAATATAGTCATTAGTCTTGCAGATAAGATACCTCAAGCAGGTATTGATGGTGGAGGTCACGAATGTGCAGGATCAATAAAATACATTGAAGGTCTTGGCAAGGAAGTGTTGAATCAACTTCTCAGTGAAATCCAAAATATGACTAATGAATAAAAAAATAATTTCAATTGAAAATAATTTTTTGATAAATTTTTTCGTTAATTATTTTTTTTCTATTTTTTATTTTTTTCAAATTTTCAAATTTTATAATTTTCTAATTTTTCAAATATTTAACTTTTTTTAAAATTTCTATTTTTTGAATCTTAAAAATTAACTCAAGATTAAAAATTTATTAAATTACTCTTTTTAAACTGTTAGATGTAGATATACTAAATTCATTTTTATAATCAGACTATATAATTCAATTAAATTGATTTTATGATTAATTAAATTAATTTATTTTGAATAAAGTATCATTTAATGAAATGTTACTATATGATTT
>JAGCBE010000452.1 GCA_017652345.1 Methanobrevibacter sp. | reverse complement strand
CTGCAATAAATCTTTTAAAGCAAATTACAGGCAAGTTACAGTCAAATGAGGAAAGAAGGTGACGCGGAATGAGCATGACAAATAGAGAAATAGAAAAGTACGTTGATGCTTTCAAGTATTGGTGTGACACAAACGAGGAAAATGGTGTTATTACTCTTCCGAAATTTCTTTGTGAGCACATCGTTGAAATATTAGACGATGCGAAAGCACGACCACACGGAGAGTGGATAGACTTATCCGATGGTTGGCAAGAAGGAACGTATGAATGTTCGAATTGCAAGACAGAATTTGTGCTGATAGAGGGAACTCCGGAAGATAACGAATATAACTTCTGCCCGAACTGCGGTGCTGATATGAGAAAGAGGGGTGAAGAGGAATGAAGCATAAATTCAACTTGTGGAATGATTGGATTTATCCAATACTTGCCAAAATTGTCGGTAAGAAATATGGGTGCTGTGAAAAACTGAAAAACTGTCACAAATGTTGCGTAAAAAATGGTTGGAAAGAGTGGTGATCCGGAATGACCGAGAAAGAAAAACGTTCGCTAAAAATCAGATTAGGTCAAAGACTATCGTATGATAAAAGCCGAGTAATGGAGATAGTCAAGGAAGAAATCGACAAAACAGAAACAACGATGGAAAGACCACACGGAGAGTGGATTGAAAATACTCGATACAAGCGAAAAGGAAAGAAATTTCTAGACTGTTCTAGGTGTCACTATGGCGAGAATGGAGACATCATTTGCGAGGTCTCAAAATTGCCGAACTTCTGTCCTAATTGCGGTGCTTCAATGTCGGCAAATGACAGGCAAGTTACAGGCAAGTTAAAAGAAGGTGAAGCTGAATGATGTATGCTATTATAAACCATAAAACAGAAAAGTTTGTGTATGGTACTGATCGTAGGTATAATCCACCACACCAACGAACCAGTTTTAATAAAATGCTTACTTTTTCCAGTAGGGAAGAAGCTGAAAATGAAATGTATTTAAGAAAGTGTAATGATGATTATTGTGTTGTGGGTATTACACCACATATTCATTGGTAGAAAGTGGGTGATACAATTGTTACCACGTAAACGGCCTGAAGTGCCTGAAGCACCAAAAACTGTAAGTAAAATACCAACAATAGTAAGTAAAAAACCGTGTGTGTTTTTAACACCTTGCGGTATGTGTGAATTAAAGAAAGGGTGGTGTGAAAAGTATGGACTACCAGCAGATCAAACACATAATTACTAACATTGAGGATCCGTATATCACTGAAAAAGATAAACGCAGTGCTATACGTAGCATCTGTACCGGGAATATTGACTATTTAACGGTTCAGGATATGCAACGTGCTATTAGCTGGTTATATACAGATGCATATTTTACTATTAACCTAAAGAACATAAAGATTAAATCACTTGAAAACAGGTTAAAACACCTGTTATCATCTGAATTCATACGTTCATTTGATGACGTTTCATACCCTTCTGGAACGTATAAACGTGATATTAAAGAAGCAGATCTACATACACCGATTATGGAAAAACTGATAGAAGTTTTACCGGGTGTCATCAATTCTATAGTGGAAAATATACCGGTTGTTGTGGAAAAAATCATAGAAGAATTGCCTGAAAAATTAGATGAAGCATCACGTGAAAAAGATCAGGATCCTAACAACTAATTAAAAAATAACACCTGATTTTTAAGATACGGTCAATAAAATGACCGTATTTTTTATGCATTTTAATTAGCTGATGCACAATTTATTATGTATCAACATACAATTTATTATGCGTGAATACACAATTTATTATATATCCGTATACATACATCTTTACATGTATATACAACTATTACAACAATATACAACTATTTTTTTCTGTTTTCACATTTGTTCACAATTACAAACTATACACCTTTACATGTATTTTACAACTATTTTACAACTATTTTTTGCAAATAGTTGTAAGGTTGTAACGCAGTAATTGCAGGTGTTTCCAGATGCCTTACAACTATTACAACTATTTTAGTGTCCTACTTGAATATTTTGAAAACAGAAAAAATATGTAATTTGACGTATTATATATATACTACGTAGTAGTATATATATAATAATAGAAAATCACACTGTTAGTAGATCTATAAAAAAATTAAATATATAGGCAAAATAGTTGTAATAGTTGTATTTAGCATATGCTAACCGCCTTTTTACGTAGTAATACCAGACGTTTCCAGCCGTACAACTATTTTTCGAAAATAGTTGTAAATAGTTGTACGATTTTACCGCAAACGCTACTGTAAGTAAGATAAAATACATGTACAATGAACAAAAATTCATTGTAAAAATTTTGACCGAAAACCCGAAAAGCACTGAAATTACTATATTTACACCACGCAAACAAATGTTCTTTAGACACTAACCTAAAAAACACTTCACAATTTACTATTTTTGGTGTATGCTTGTGGTGGAAACTAATAAAATTTTAAAAGGGGGTTGTTATTTATGACAAAAACTGATCTGAT
>JAGCBE010000059.1 GCA_017652345.1 Methanobrevibacter sp. | reverse complement strand
TCGGGGAGAGACGGAAGATGTAGCAAACTCTTCTTTTACAAGGTCAACATACATAGTATATTTACCATCATCTCCCATATACGACCGTTCCCACGTCTTTTCATCTACAAAATCTTTTACATTAAGCTGTTCTAGTGCCAGATTATCAAAACTAACGACAGGAAAGTGCTTAAAAAGATATGGTAGACGTTCTTTTAAATGAACTATTTCTGCCGCAACATCTTCTTTATTATTACACCAATACTGGATACCACGGCCAAAAGTCTTATAGCCAAGAATAAGTAGTTTAATATTATTATTACTTAGTTTAACAAGTGTCTCCCAAGGAACCACACCCGCGATTACGTGAACCACAACATTGGGAATTTGTTTAAGATAACTAATAAATCCATCACCAATTGGCTCATTTACAGAAACACCAATACCATGAATAGTTCCATGGTCTACATGATATTGAATATCATTAAAATATTTAATAAAATGATGCGCGTGAACAGTAATATTGCAAATAACTTTCTTTTTTGACATTCTAAAAAGAAAATTATCAAGGTCAGGATGCTCAAAGATGTTGCCGCCGCCAAGCGCAAGTTCAGTATATGGATGTAGAGAATCAAGTAGAGGATGGCGAAGATTAGCAAGTGCGCCATCAGGTACCGATTGCTCATGACATTGCGGACAACCCATATTACATCTATTACTAATCTTCATATCAATTGATTCTGGAAACACAGCAATTAGTTCATCCTCATTGTTGTGACGAATTTTAGTTCCGTCTTCAAATAGAAGAACATTGTAATTACCATTTTTATATGAACCAAGCAGTTTTTTCATATTAATATCCTTTCTTTTAATAACCTTGACCGTAATATCCAAAGGCATGAACTACTTCGCCAGACTTTGTAGTATAAACATCATCAAAAGATGCATAATATTCATTCTCAAAAATATCTTGTGGTGCACAAATCATACCGTCTAGCGCGTGATAAATAAAATATTCTTTTTGTTCAAGAGATAACGCATCAAAAGTTTGAATAGAAGGAGATTCTTCCTCTTCACTAATAAATTCATTCCATACTTCTGTAAAAAAACTATAATCTTTATTATACAGATCAATAATCTCTTGGTGTACTTCTTTATATGTTATAAAACAATCATTCCAACGATTATAATAAAGCTGATGCAGTGCAAACGCCTTATATTCTTCATCTGAACATAAAATTAAAGAATGTACGCTTGAAGAATTGGTTTCAAAAACACCATATCTAATTTTAATCATATATTAATTCCCCTTATAGAATGTTGTATGCGCGTAATCATCGGCTTTTGCCTCTTTCTTTTCCATCCACATCCTGTCAATATAATCACAGTTATCGTTACCAGTAACTACGAATGACCTATCATCTAGAAGAAAGCGCGCAAGCATTTCTCCATCATTCATTAATGTATCGACAAACTCCTTACATTCATCAACGTGGTCAATACCACCATTATCGAGAAAACGATAATTTTCATAAGTTGTATAAACTGGTGGATTAACATCATTAAACGTACAGTCAATACCTAGAGGTTCTAGTAAATTAATGATTTCATTTCTTACATCATGACCATATAAGGCACAAGCCGCTGTATAGAAATATGATGCCCGCTCCCAAGTATCATCAAGAACATCCATTGACCAACCAAATTCACCTAACTGAAAGAAAACAAAAGGCGCGTGATTATCCTCTAATGCTTCATTACACACAACGATTGAGTGAACAGAGGATGAATTTGTCTCAAATACATTACGTCTAATTTTAATCATCTTATTTTCTCCTTTTCTTTTCTATTAATATTATATCCTAATTTTCAAAAAAAGTCAATAAAAAAATAGAGTATAAACTCTACTTATCTCCAATAACAATCATTCCATTCATATTCATGGTCACAATAAGGACATTTTGCTGTATAATCAGTGACTCTAAATTCATTATCATATTCACGCGTTTCTGCCTGTAATAAAATGGGTTTTTGACATTTTATACATCGTAAAGCATATAGCGCAGCAGAATTTAATTTGCGGCAATGCTCTTTATAAAGAGCAAGGATACCTTCTTCAAGTGCTTCCTTGCCTTCTTCTGTAAAAGATTCTGGAGTTTTTTCTAATGTATTCTTTAAAATAGTCGCGGCTTTATATTTATTCATTACAATGCTCCTTCAAAAAGGCTTCCCATTCTTCATTAGTTGTGTCCTTTACTTTAAAAGTATAAATTTCTCCTTCTTGTGATTGAATTTCATATTTATTATAAATTTCTTGCCAAGATATTTCATCATTCACAGTTGCCTTAATGATTGGTGTTCTGTTATCTAAATACTCGGCCAACCCTAATACTGCAAAAACCACTGCGATGCACAATCCTGCAAAGAATGCTGAAATTTCGTCATCGGTAATAGCTATAATTACAGATATAATAACGAATACTGCGGCAAGAATAAAGAAGAAAATTCCCCAAAAAATATCAGAGCCAGAACCACTAAAACCATAATATAAAATATTCATTACTTTTCTTCACTTGATTCCTTATTCGTATCGGGTGTATTTAGCAGATTCTGTAACCGATACATAGCAAGTAGGCGTTCCGCGCGAGTTAGATTATAATTACAATTATAGCGTGCCACCGCCATACGAGACCGATAGGTCTTGCGGCTGCGAGACTTATGATTAAATGCTGATGACATATTATTATTCTCCTTTATATTTCTTATCTTTCCATTCATAAATTTCTTCAATTATCCACCAAGGAAATGGTTGCTTTTCTTTATCGGAACGCTCAAATAATGCTTTAATAAGGGCATTAACACTCAAACTCAAATCAACCACTTCTACTTTAGGAGAAACATTTTCAAAAGTATAAAGCGCTGAAGATTTAAACATTTCTGCTTGCTCTAAGTTGGCGCGTTCCCGTATATAGTCATAAAAATTGCACTTTAATTCATTGCCACCGCACGAACAATATTCACAATCTTTTGTTGCGATACAGTGACCTTGCGCAGCATTTTCCGCGCCATTAAAGCGCGTTCTATAATAACTACATGTCTTCATACTTTCACCTGTAGCGCACGAATTTCTCTTTCAAGCGCCTTAATAAGCTTCGCGTTCATGGCGGGGTCCCGCGCATTTAGTAGGTTAATACGATACTGCTTTTGCTTAATACGAGTTTCTGGTGTGTAAAACATATACATTGCTCCTTTTATTAGTCCCAAAGTGCTGGTAGCATAGAACTCAGATTTTTAAATACTTTTTCGG
>JAGCBE010000451.1 GCA_017652345.1 Methanobrevibacter sp. | reverse complement strand
ATTACATGGATAAGAAGAATACTTTAGAGCTTCAAACTGATTACAAGGATAATCAAACCAGATTTGAATTTGGAAATGAAGAGATTCATTTTGTAAACAACAGTCAAATCAAACGCAAAGCTTTAGAGTTAAATGAAGATTTAGCTATTTTCTTGGATAATAAAGGATTTAGCGGTATTTACATTGAGCCATTAATCGGTTTTGTAAATGATGACTTGGCTATCTTAAACGTAATTCTTACCAACGAAGACCTATTCATAGATGAATTGTTCAATAGAATGATTCGCGGTCAAAGAAGAATTGATGAGTTAACCGTTGCTAAAATAGCAAGACTATTATCCTATTATTCTGCAGACTGTTCTGTAGTATAATTATTTATTTTTTTACTTTTTTTATTTATTTTCACATTTTTTATATTAATTTCAAATTTTATATGGTTTCTATATGATTTAAGCTGTGATGAATTATGATTTCTAAACTATTCAACTGTATTAAAGCCATTAAAAGGAAATATTATACATTTAGAGTAAAAAGGGTATCTGCATCCTGTGGAAATGATTTAACTGTCAATGCCTATTCCTATATCACCCCCAAAACAAGTCTTGGAAACAATGTGAATTTCAATGGCATGAAGATTCAAGGAACCGCCAATGTAATCATCGGCGATAATTTTCACAGTGGAATTGAATGCATGATCATTACAGATAGCCACAATTACGAAGGTGAAGCTATTCCTTATGACGACACTGTAATCTCTAAGGATGTAGTTATTGAAGACAATGTATGGTTAGGAAATCGTGTCATTGTTCTTCCGGGAGTGCGCATTGGCGAAGGTGCCATAATTCAAGCAGGAAGTGTTGTAGTTAATGACATTCCTAAATATGCAATTGCTGGTGGCCATCCTGCAAAGGTCTTTTCTTCAAGAGATAAAGATCATTATGAAATGTTAAAAAAAGAAGGAAAGTTTCATTAATTAAATTTTATTTTTGATTTGCATATTTTTCATATGCACATTTCACATTGCACAATTGCTATTTTTCACAAAAAAATTTCATTCATTTTAATTAATTTTAGCTTCAATTTAATGAAGCAAATCTTTAAAGATTGCAATTTCTTTTATTGTCACTGCCTTTAAAATGAAGATGATTGCAAAGTATATGATTACGCCTGCGACAATGGATATCAAGACATCAATAATTCTAATTGGGTGCATAATATAAACAGCAATTCCCATAATTAATGCTGCACTGACTATTTTTAAGAGTTCTTTTATGTTGAATGGCAATCTCATGGTTTTCTTGCTTGCAATTGCTGTCACTGCAAATGCCAATATGTAGCAGATAAGTGTTGCAATAGCTGCTCCTAAGATGTTTAGGTAAGGAACAAGCAATAGGTTCAAGACTATATTTGAAATAGCTACAACAATCCATAGCTTTCCAAGAATCATTGTGTTCTTTTCCAAGATCAGTATATTATTTGTAATTCCATACATTCCCATGAATATTGCTCCAAGACAAACGAAAGGAGTTACCATATAACCTCCAAGTGCAATCTCAGGGGTTGTGATTATGTACAATAATGGCTTTGAAAGCACACTCATTCCAACTGCTGCAGGAATGGTCAATAGGAGATAGTATTTCATTGAATAGCTGAGATACTTGTCCACTTCCCCTATGTCTCCCTTTTCATAGTGTTCCGGCAAGACTGCAGGTAGGAGAACTGCAAATGGGGAAAGGAACATCAATAGTATGCTTCCCAATGCATATCCTGGTGAGTAGCATCCAACTGCAACTGATCCGATAAGAATTCCAATGACATATTTATCGCTTGAATCAACAATCCAACTGGATACATTGCTTGGTATTGTAGGAAGGGCAAATGCAAGCTGTTCCTTTAGGTTAGACCATTTTCCAATTCCAATTCCAAGATACTTGACAATCAGGAATGCCATCATGATGAACACTGCCACATAACCTGTCAAAAGACCGAGCACTACAGTTTCAATATCATATCCAGCATAAGTGAGGTAAATGCTTACAAACACTCCAATATAGCTTTGAAGAACAAGGAATAATGAGTATCTTTTCATTTGCTGGAAAGTTCTAAAGAAGCTTATTAGCATAAGGTTCATGCATGCAAAGAATGAAATTGCAGTTGTAATGTACAATACTTGCATGCTTCCGTTGAATAATGCATTTGCAATTGTGTTTCCAAAGATTAGGAATAATGAACATATTATCAATGTGGAAATGAATGTTAGGCTAATCATTGGATAGAATGAATCCTTAATCTTTTCCTTATCCTTTTCAGCAGACAGGAACCTTACCATTGTGTATGGAAGACCAAGATTTGCAATGTTTGGAACAAGTGCGATTGTGGTGTTTACCTGTGCCCACATACCGTATTCTGCGGTGGTGAATGACTTTGTAATGATTGGAATAAAGATAAGGCTACTGAGAGAGATTAGTATGTTTGTGAGTCCCACCAAACCTATTCTTTGTATAAATCGCACATATTCGCTCATTTAATCACTTAAAATCTTTTTAAAAATAGTTTCATCAAAGTTCTTAAAGAAATAATCCTTATCATATTCTTGAATTGATATGTTTTCATCGTTTATGTAATTAATTAGTTCTTCACTGCTTTTAACCTTTTTTACAATATCCTTATCGATTAGGTCATCTAAATATTCCACTCCTGGAACATCTATTATGAAAGTTCTACAATTGAATGCAAGCCCTTCATAGATTGCAGTTGAAAAGGCACCTATTTGGTAGTGGCTTTTAGCAAAGAGTTCATATAATGGAGGTTCGCTTTTATTAATTACAGTAAAGTTATCAAATTCATTCACTGCTTTTGTAAGGTAATCATAATTCTCCTTCCAGGTTCCGTATTCT
>JAGCBE010000450.1 GCA_017652345.1 Methanobrevibacter sp. | reverse complement strand
TAGGTAAAGTTGAAAGTCCTGAGAATTATGAGTTGGTTGACGGATTTGGTCCAACAGAGGCATTTGCCTTCATGTCTTCCATACACAATTCAGAAAAAATAACTGAATCTTCAGTCGGATATCTGAATTATAATACAAAAGATTATGTTTTAGATAAACAAGGAAGGCTTGTTCCAGTTGGTGCGATTGGTGAGTTGTGTATTGCTGGTTATCAAATAGCTGATGGATATTTGAATCGTGAAGAAGAAACACTCAATGCATTTATCCGTAATCCATTTGATAATAGTGAAGGCTATGATGTAATGTATCGTACTGGAGATATGGTATGTATCTTACCTGATGGTTCAATAGGTCTTGTTGGTCGTCGTGACAGTCAGGTTAAAGTCAGAGGTAATCGTGTTGAGTTGTCAGAAGTTGAGGCAGTAATTCGTGAAATTGATTATATTGACGATGTCACCGTACAAACTATTAAAGTTGCTGAAAATTATGAGTTAGTAGCTTATGTTGTATCAAGTGAATTAGATGATAATCTTGTTAGAGATATTATACAAGAGTATGTTGGGGATAATAAACCTGATTATATGGTTCCTTCTTTTGTAATTCAATTGGACAGTATTCCTTTGAATGTTAATGGTAAAGTGGATAGGAATGCTTTGCCGGAAGTTGATTTTGATGTTTTACTTGAGGAGTATGTTGCCCCTACAAATGAAACTGAAAAACAGATTGTCAGTGCATTTGAAAATGCATTTAATCAAAAAGGAATTGGTTTATATGATGACTTTGTTCGTCTTGGTGGAGATTCCATTACAGCAATTCGTGTCATTTCACTATTGGAAAGAAATGGAATATCATGCAAGGCTCATGATATATTAAGTTATAAAACTCCTTATCTAATTGCACAGAATGTCGAAAAGGTTAAAAAGATTTCATATGGACCAACTGTGGGTAATGTTGATTTATTGCCTATTCAAAGTTATTTCTTTGATCAAATTGGTTTGAATGATTTCACACAGGACTTCGTCTTGAAATCTAAAGTTGATTTGGATTTAAATATCCTACAAGAGGCATTTGACGAGTTATGCAATGTTCATGATATGCTAAGGGCAACTTATAAGTATGAAAATAATGAGGTTATTCAGGAAATTTTACCATTAAACAGCAATATCTGTGAAATTGAAGAATACAGATTAGATGATTTAAATGATATGGGTAAGATTATTGCTGAATTCCATAACTCATTGGATATTAATGGTGATTTAATCAAAATAGGCCTTATATATTGTGATGATGAGTGTTATATTGTCTTTGTTATTCATCATTTAATTATTGACGGAGTAAGCTGGAGCATTATTATTGACGATTTAACTTACATTTTAAACCAAATGGGTGCTAAACAAGAAATTAATCTTGTAAGGCCATATCCTTATAAATCATGGGTTAGTGATGTTAAATCTTTAGCAGATTCTATTCCAAAAGATGAAAAACAGCATTGGATTGAAATCAGTAATTTACTTGATGATGCGTTGATTGAAGGTAAGTCTAAAGGATTTACTTTTAATATAGAATCAAAATTCGATGCTAATAATATTTTAATGTTGTCTGAAGAGGAATATTGGGCTTTATCCATTGCTCGTTCTTACAAAAAGACATATGGTAAAGATATCATTTTCAATCGTGAGTCTTACGGTCGTGATGAAAGTTTAGCTGATGTTAGTCGTACTGTTGGTTGGTTTACTAGCCAATTTCCAGTACATGTTAAAGTAGATAATGGATATGATAATATTTCATTGGTAAATGATGTTTATGATCTTAAAGAGGCATTTAAAGATATTAATCATTTGGGATTAAATTATGAGTCAATGATATATGTCCTTGATGAATTGAAATATAAACACTGTCCGGTCACTTTTAACTTTTTAAGTACTGAATTTTCATTTGAAAATGAATTGTTCGAACCATATATGGGTGAATTATTGTCAAGTGATGTCGAATTTGCTGTGACAGATTTGGATTCCATTTCATTTGGTGTTAGTTTGAATATTTCTCGCGTCGATGATTCTTATGTAATCAGGGGTGATTATCCTGATGATACTTATATTGGAGATAAATTTGAAGAATTTATTGATAATATCAAATCAGAATTAGAATTTATAGGTAATTATAGTTTTGATGGGGATATTGTTTGCTGTTTATCTGAGCCACAATTGGGCATTTATCTAGATGAAAAGGCCCATGATAAGGGCACTGCTTATTCCACTCCTGGAATATTTGAATGTAGTAATTATTCCATTGAAGAGATTGAAAATGCGATACATTCCTTAATTAATAAGCATCCTATTTTAAAAGCACGTGTTGATGACAGGGGCAGTAGGCAATTATTGGTTTGTGATAATTCTCCATCAATTAAAATTAGGGATATGAATTCATTTACTTTGATTAAACCATTTAATTTAAATAAAGCACTAGCTCGCTTCTTTATTAGTGAGACTGAAGAACGTAAGTTTGTATTTTATGATATGCATCATATTATTAGTGATGCTACTAGCCGTACAATTATTAATAGAGATTTATCTGCTGCTTTGAGTGGTGAATTAGATGATGAAGTGGATTTAGGCTTTGTTTATTCAAGTCGTGATTCATTTAATTCTAAATTTGAAAAGATATATGATGAATCATATGAATTCTTTAAAAATAATTTATCTATGTTGGATAGTGCAGGAATCCTTTTACCGGATGGTGGCGGTTTTAATAATAATATTAAACTTCCAATTCATGATGTTCGCAGTCGTGTTGAGGTATTTTGTCGTGAATGTGGTGTTACTGTTGGTAATTTCATGAATGGTATTTTTGCATATACTTTATCTCGTTTCACTGGCAGTAATCATGTTTATTATGCATTTAGTGAGCATGGTCGTCATGAATTATATCTGCAAGATGCTTTGGGTATGTATATTCATACTTTACCTATTATTGTTAACTGTGAGAATCGGACTGTTGAAGATTATTTAGTTAGTGTTTCTGATTTGATTTTGGATGCTATGAGATATAGGACATATCCGTTCCGTTTACTTGCTTATGAATTTGATTTAAATAATAATGTCGCTTTCGAATATAATTATGATTTGAATGATGAGTCTGGTATTGGTGATGAGTTAACTATTGATGAGATGAGTGTTAATTTGGTTTCTGATTTCTTATGTGTAGTTAATGATATAGATGATGGATATGTAATTAGTATTGAATCCAGTGAAGATTACTCAGATGATTTGATTATTAGATTTTTAAAAGCATTTGAGGATATTTTGATGGGTATGTTAGATAATATTGATTTATCTGATATTAGTTATATTTCTTCTGAAGATAAGGATATTTTGAATCATCTTAATCAAACAGAACATGAATTGCCTTATGATGATATTTTAGATGCATTTAATGATAATCTTGCCAAATATCCTCAAAATAACCTTGTTTCATATAATAATGTGGTTTATAGCTATGAAGAAGGTGCATTTATTGCTGATAAAATAGCTAACAGTTTAAAAGATATTGGTGTTAAAAAGCAGGACAATGTTGCATTCTTACTTCCAAGATCTGAATTGTACATGTTAAGTGTTTTAGGTATATTGTCTATGGGTGGTGTTTATGTTCCTTTAGATGATAAGTTGCCTGCTGAACGTATTAAATTCATGATTGATGATACTGAATCAAAGGTTATTGTTGTTAGTGATGAGACTTATAGTGATGTTAATGATTTAGTTGATGATAGTGTTGTTCTTTTAAATATTTCTGAGATTGTTAATGGTGAAATTAGTAAGTTAGATGAGTTGCCTGT
>JAGCBE010000449.1 GCA_017652345.1 Methanobrevibacter sp. | reverse complement strand
TCTTTTGATATTAATATTACTGATATTACAGAAAACAATAAGCAGCAGAAACTCGAACAGTTCAGTAAAGCTCTTAATGCCATTGCAGATAACCGTCCTTTCATGATTAAACATATTCCTGTAGATGCATCTAAAAACTACGGTAATTTACTTGTAAGGATAACAGATTTTGACAGAAGTAAGATTGAAAAGGCTGTACATAAGGTTGCATTATCGCTTGATACAGATATTAGTGGTGCCAGCAAGGGTGAAAGTTATGTATATGAAGCTCAGAAAGAACTTGCAGAAGGCTTTTTCAAACAGTTTACAGATAAAACAAGAACCATCTATAACTTTGTAATCAGTTATTTTGACTTGCCTGATATAAGAATTGTAAGTAAGGCCGGAGAATTAAAGCATAAGGGAAAAATCCTTTATAATCCGGAAACAGGATTACCAATTAAAGAATCGGACTGGAAAAAGTTTGTAGTAGAACTTGAAAAATATCTGAACAGAAACTATTCAGGAATTGGTGAGAAGATTGTTTTATCATCTGAAAGTTTGGGAATTATCCTTGACAGATTATCTAAAACAAACAGCCTTGAAGCAATAAGAAAAATGAGCCTGAGTTCACTTAAAACAAAAAGGTATGACGTTGACTGGATTAGTGAATCTGTAAAAAACATGAAAGATACTTTTGGAGAAGTTATAAGCCGTGAAAGACAGGCAAGAATTCAGATTGCATGTGATTCAGCTGCTCAAAGGGTTACAAGGGTAAGTGATGACATAAGAAACAATATACAGCAGATAATTATTGACGGCATCCGTGATAAACAAAGTAAATCTGTTGTAGCTCAGAACCTTTTTGATAAATGTGCAAGTTTGAACCGTGATATGCAGAGAATTGCAGATTCAGAAGTTCAAATGGCAGCTAACAGTGCATACATCAAAGAAGAAGTTTATAACTCAAAACCTGATGAAAAGGTTTATTTCAAACGTTTTGAAATGCTTGATGATAATACCTGTAAAAAATGCAGAAAACTTAAAGGTACAATTGCTTTATGGTCAGAAGTGCCGTTGCCGGATGAAAGAATAAAAGATGAATATGCTGAATATGCAATATGGGATGGAAAAAATGAAGGTGATTGTCCTGTAGGAATAGTGCATCCGTGGTGCCGTGGAACATGGGTTAGATTTTATCCGGAGGTTCAAAATGACTGATTTACAGAAAATTGAGTTTGATAAAAGCATCCAAAAGATTAAAGATAACAGACAGCTTGAATATTTCAAAAAGGAACTGATTAAAGTTCTGGAATCAAAAGAAGAACAGGTAAGCAAGGCTATTGAAGATTACGATAAGGCTGTTGCCAAATCTTTCAAGGAAGAATTCGGAATAGAAAAAGCCGGTTATGGAGTAGGAACAATAAGAGTATGGAAAGGGCAGAAGTTCAGAAAAATAGCTCCTGGCAAGTGGAGAAAGGTATACGATTCAAATACAAGGGGTGCTAATCAATCTATTGCCATTCTTTCAAAAAAGATAAAAGAAGCTCAGTCTGTTGATGAATTGTTGCAGCTTGTTATGGAGAATACTAACAGATTCATGGATTCAGAAGGCAAGTTGCTGCCGATTGTAGAAAAATTAAATGAAGCTGTAAAAGCAACTAAAACAAGATTAAACAGTTTTGATAAATATTTGGATAATGGATTAAAGCAATGGAATGATGGAGAAACTGATTTTGATTATCCTGAAAACGTAAAAGAAGATATTGCTTTTAATCTGAAAATTGAAAAAGATGAAATTCCGGAATACGTTCAAAATGCAAGAAAAACTGTAAACGATTATATAAACAGTAAAGATACGGAATTTGTTCATTATGATTGGAGTAATGTCCTTTGCAGCGATAAGTTTTGGGAAGATCCAAAGATAAAATCTCAATTTGAAACAGGACATTCTTCAATGTATTACGATCCTGATGTAAGAAAAGATAGAGAAGATGGATTACTGAATGGTTCTTCAAAAATGGAAAATAAGTTTAGGCCTATATATGGAATGGCTGTAAGAAATAACAAAATTTGGGAAGAAAACAATGAAAAACCTGGCAATATTGCAATTGTTCTTAATAAAGATGTAGTCAAAAAACGAACAAGTTTGACTATTGGAGATTCTCTTAATCACCTGAAATTTAATACGTTCCAGAAAGATTTTGGAACAGCTATTTCCAAAGGTAATGATGTTGTAAGGCAGCTTGTAAACTATCATGACCTTTTCAAGGATGGTGAAATTGTAGACAAATATGAATATCTTGAAACTCAAACATGGGGTGGAATTGATTTTAGGAAAGGTGATGTAAAGTCAATTGTGATTAACAAAAGATATGTTCGTGAAGATTCAATGGAAAGACTGAATAAACTTATCGAAAGGTGCAAACAATATAATATTGATGTTGTAATGATGGAGGAATGGAAATGATTCTTATTTGTCATAATAAAGATGGTGAAAAAGTATTTGATGATGGTGATAAATGGGTATGGGTTAATTCAGGATATAAAAAAACTGCAGAAACACCAAAGAAGAAAAGTCCGTTTTTTCCTTTATTTGCTGTATTGAAATGGCAGTTTACAGTTGATAATAAAAATGCAATTGCAGAATTAGAAAAAAACTACAAAAAAGAAAAAACTTATTAATTTGTTTGATGGAGAACAAGAAAATGGCAAAGGATTTGAATTATTTTAAGAAAAAGATTATTGCAATTCTGGATAAACAATCAGATGAAATTCCGGCTCAGATTAATAAGGCTCTTAATGACATTGATTTTATTTATAGCCAGATAGAACCAGATAAAATGGGAGAAATTGAAAAAAGCCGTGGCTATGGTATTGGAACCATCAGGGAGTGGAAGGGTCGGAAATATAAGAAGATAGCTCCGAATAAATGGAGACTTGTATATGAAAGCAACAGCCGTGGTGCAAAACAGTCCATTGCATACTTAAAAAAGGCTGTTATGGATGCAAAATCAACCGATGAACTTTTGGAAATTGTCATGCAGAATATAAATCGTTTTCAAGATGCAAACGGAAAAACACTTGATATTGTTTCAGAGCTGCAGCAAGCCGTAAAGGAATCAAAAGCAAAATTAAATGCCGGAAAGCCGTCTACTCAGGAACAGATAGAAACAATTAAAGAACAGAATAACAAGAAATATAATCCTGTAAAAGCTGCCGTTGGAGATTATGTTTTCATTTATGATAAATACAAAGGATTTGCCAGTCATGAGTTTAGAGATGATGAGCAGAAATTAAAAGAAGCTGAAAAGTTCATGGAAGAAATGAAAGAACTTAAACAGAGAATAAATAAAATGCAGAATAATTATACTTTTGAACAAAATTCTATGGGTATATCAGAAGAAGAATATGATGAATTAACAGATACTGTTCATAAATTAAACAAAAATATCTACTCGTTTGAAACAGTAATTGACGGCTTGAAACATAAAATACAAAACGGAAAAACAAAAGAACTGATAGATGCTGTTGATATAGAAAATCTTACAGAGGAAGATAAAGAACTGATTAATCAGTTTGATAAAGAAATTTCAGATTTTATTGAAAGCAAAATCGAAGGTTATACCTGGGATTTGCAGAAACAGATATATGATTTGCTTAAAAACAGTAAAGTTGATCTTGAACACGGCAGAATGTGGTTGAAACAACACGGTTTATTTACTCCGGATGATACTGTTCAATATATCCGAAACAAAATAAATGAAGGTTTGGAAGCAAGACGAAAGGCAAAACTTGAAGAAAAAAAGAAACAGGTAAATGAAAAGATTGATACCATCAATTCTCAGGTAAAAACATATTCTGATAAAGAAATACAGAAAGCTTTTGAAGGACTTAAATCAGTTCAGAATGAAATTGAAGATCTGAGAGATAAAGTTGTTACTCATAATGGAATAACAAGGCAGAATGATGTTGCTTATAACAATCGTTCAGCAGAATTAATCAAGCAGGGTGTTTCAAGGTGGTCAAAAGAATATGATGAAGATCCTATGATGGTTCAGATTAAAAAGACCAAAGATAAGATGTGGGAAGAATCAAAGGAAATAAGGGCAAAAAGAGATGAACTTGAAAAGAAACTTGATCCACTTATGGATGCAATCGGATATTATTATCTGAATAAGTTTGAATATGAAAAAGATACAAGTATTGATTCCTGTAAAACACAAGAAGAAGTCATGGATTTAATAAAATCAAAAGATTGGTATGATGATAATGGAAAAACAAGGCTTGATTTGAAAAATGTTGATGTAGAAGCTGCAAAAGATATGTTCAGATGCATGGAAAGAATATTTGCTATTTTTCCAGAACAGAAAGGTTCTATGGCATCTATGCAGACAAACTATTCTAATTCAAGAACATGGGCATTTGGAGGACCAGGCAACGGTATAACTTTCAATTCAAAATATTGGAAAAATTATGATGATTTGAAGGCAGACTATGAAAAAACAGAAGGTGGGTTCCATCCTAAAGGAACAAGTGCCATAGATATTATTTACCATGAGTATTATCATGTAATGACAACCGGCAGGGATTTGGCATCTACAATAAAAAATAAAGTTACTAAAAACCTTAAAATGAAAGGTAAAAAAGGCGGCCCAAAACAAGGGGATTTAATCAGGTTTGGTGTTTCAGAATATGCAACAAAAAATGCTGATGAATTCGGTGCTGAATGTTTCTGTCAGGCTATGGGAAGTAAAAATCCAACGCAATTTGCAATCGAAGTTTTCAAGGAAACTTTGAAAGCTAAAAAATATATGAGAGGTTTAATATGATAGGTGCAAAACCAAAGTTTTTTGATTCTCCATATTTTGTTATGGAAGAAGATAATTGGCATCTGAAAGATGGAGCTCCGGCTGATGTTGTAAAAGAGTTTAATGACTATATGAATCAGGATAAACTTGAAGAAGAAAAGCCTGTAAAAAAGTCTTTTACAGATAGAATAAATGAAATGTTATCACAAACTAAATAATTACAATTGATTTTAGAGTGATACTATTATAAAATAACATTAATCAAACTTATAATATGTTCTGAAAAGGGCAGTTATCAATTTACAGAAGAAATTCTGTTGTTGGTAGCTGCCTTTTTTTGTTTTCTGGGAGGAAAAGAGAATGGCTAAATTAGTAATTTTGAAATCATTTATGGAATCTTATTATGATGATATGATTGAAAAATCAACAACTCATAAATATATCAGACGTGTTCCAAAGTCAACCGGCAAGGGTTATAACTATTTTTATCCATCAGATTTTAAGAAACCTATGAAAGCTCTCTTGTCTTTCTTTGGCATGAAAGAAGATACAGTTGATAAAGCTTACACAAACAACAATATTCAGCAGAGTTACGGTGTAACAAAACAGGGATTTGCTCAGCATGTTCTTGAATACCTTACAAACAGAAAAACCTGGAATACATTTTTTGCAAACAAAGCAAACAGAGATAAATATAAAGTTCCTGAAAAGCCAGAAACAAAGGAAAAGGTTGAAGTAAAAGAAAAAGTAATTGAAGGTGGAAACACAAAAGAAAAAGTTTCTGTAGAAGTTAAAGAAACAAAAGAAAAGAACTTTAAGTCATCGTGGAACCGTTCTTTGATGCGAAAAATCTATTCTATGTATAACAAAGTGCCGGAAGATAATATTGAAAACAAAGCCGGTATCAATTCAATCAAAGTTGGAGATTCTGTAAGTTATAACGGCCGTGTAGGAAAAGTAACAAAAGACTTTGAAAACGGCATGATGTTTGTAAATTTTGAAAACGGTGGAATGGGAAGATTTGCCGTAAAAGATTTGCAGAAGATGGATGTAACGGCAGATGAAGTTACTGAAAGTACAGAACTCAATGCAGCAGAACAGGAAGTAAACGGAACAAATGAAGCTGTTCAGGAAGATGTTGAAGAAGTTTTTGATGAAAAGAAATATAATGATTCACATTTTTGGGATGAAAAAAGACTTGAATCAGAAAAGAAACTTGCAGAATCTTATGGCTATGAGGCCTTTAAGAATGGTGTTACCAGAGCAACAGCAAATGATGAAAAATTCAACAATTATCTTAATAATATTCAGGATAACAAAGATACCATTTCTACAGATGATGCAATCAAAGGTGTAAAATCAGTAAAGCATCAACTTATGGCTGAATGGTTATCAGGTTGGGATAGAGCAAACATAGAGGCTCAGATTGGTGAAAAAGATACATCAGCTTTAAGTGAAGCTATGATGGGAAATGACAATGCAAAGAAATTGGGTGCAATTGAAGAATTCGAAAACGGATGGAATTTTAAGCTGCAGCCGGAAACAAAAGAAAAACTTTTAGAGCAAATGTCAGAATATACCATTGATGCTTTAAGTAATACAATGTCAGAGTTCACCAGAAATATTACAGACTTTACAAGAAATAACCTTGAAGAATCAATTATTTCTATGACTGAAAGAATTGCAAAAGAAAAACATCCGTTGATTAAACTTTATAATCAGGTAAAACGTGATTATCTTATTTCATTGAAAGACAATCAGAAACCTGTAGAAACCGAAAAACCAGGTTATACAGATGGTGAAAAGGCTGCAATTGCTCTTGCATACAGAAAGGAAAAGGACTTTGATCCAACATTGAGTGATTATGCATATTACGAAAAAATCAAGGCAAAATTTCCTGAACTTGAAGAAAAAGGTGAACTTTACAGCACAATGCTTGAAGTAAAGGATATGATGTTCAATGAAAGCAGATTAAAGGCTGCAAAGGAATATCTGAATAGTTTAACTGAAAAAGAAAAAGTTCAGCCGGAAACAGAAAGCAATGATACAGCAGAAACAAAGAACGATGCTGTAGATTATTATGTTTCCGGTGATGGAATGTGGATTAACAAATATTTAAGAGATCCGGAACAGTTTGCAAAAGAAGGTGGAAACGTTACAGAAGAAGAAAAACAGATTATTGCAGAACTTGATAAAGAAACAACTTCAACACCTGTAACAGATAAAAAACTTTACAGAGCTGTAGATGCAAGTGCAATTTTTGGCAATATTTCAGATGGTGATTTTGATGATTTGATTGCTCATGTTGTATATGGCAATAATGATAAACTTATTGCAAATAAAGCAACGGTACTTATAAATCGTGCAGAAAACAG
>JAGCBE010000448.1 GCA_017652345.1 Methanobrevibacter sp. | reverse complement strand
AGTTGGTTTACCAGTTAGAGGACAAAGAACTAAATCTACTTTCAGACACAGTTCTACTGTCGGTGTAAGTCGTAGAAGAAGATAATTTCATCTTTTATTGCACTTAGGTAAACTTGATAGATTATTACGAAATTTTATAATAAATTATGATTATTATATGAAGATAAGGAGATGTGATTATGGGACATCCAAGAAAAGCAAGGAAGAAGTATGATACACCACCTCATCCTTGGAATGCAGAAAGAATTAAAACTGAAAACAAATTAATGTCTAAATACGGCTTAAAAAACAAAAAAGAAATTTGGAAAGCTGATACTTTAGTTAGAAAATACAGTAGGGAAGCAAGATACTTACTCGGTTTCTCTCAAGATCAAGTAAAAGTTGAAACTGAAGAATTATTAGGACACTTGAAAAGATCAGGAATCCTTGATGAAAACGCTCACTTAGAAAACATTCTTGATTTAACTGTTGAAGATATTTTAAGAAGAAGATTACAAACTATAGTTTTCCAAAAAGGTTTAGCTCGTACTGCTAAAGAAGCAAGAATGTTTGTAGTACACGGACACATTGCTTTAAACGGTAAGAAATTAAATTCTCCAAGTTACGTAGTAAAAAGAGGAGAAGAAGAAGCAGTTGGTTTCTACCACTCTTCCCCAGTAGCTAAACAGATTGAAGAATACAACAAAGCAGCAACTCAAGCTGGTGAAAATCAATAAGGTGTGTAATTATGGCAAAAGACGAAAAATGGGGAATAGCTAATATTTATTCATCCTTTAACAATACTATCTTAACTGTAACTGATATTACCGGAGCAGAAACCATTTGCCAATGGTCTGGTGGTAGAGTAGTACGTGCAGACAGACAACAATCCT
Source organism: Methanobrevibacter sp. (assembly GCA_017652345.1). Next base: position 1,819 of record JAGCBE010000448.1, on the reverse strand, counting down.
CTCCTTTTGCAGCTATGGAAGCAGCAAACAGAGCAGCTGAAGATGCAAAAGAAAAAGGTTTTGTCGGATTACATATTAGAGTAAGAGCTCCTGGTGGAAATGGTCCTAGAAGTCCAGGTCCTGGTGCACAAGCAACCATTCGTGCATTAGCAAGAGCTGGAATCAAAATTGGTAAAATTGAAGATATCACTCCTATACCTCATGATGGTACTGGAAGACCAGGCGGTAAAAGAGGAAGAAGAGTATAAGAAGGGTTTAATATGAAAATTGATGTCAAAGAGCAAGATGAAAATTCAATGACTTTTATAGTCAGAGATGCAGAAGTTCCTTTTGTCAATGCTATTAGAAGAATTGCTATGATGAAAGTGCCAAAATTAGCTATTGAAGATGTATTCATAGTTAAAAATGATTCTGCAATGTTTGATGAAGTATTAGCTCACAGATTAGGTTTAACTCCTTTAGTTTCTGATGCAGAATCTATTGAAGGATTAGTACTTCCAGAAGATTGTGATTGTGATAGTGAAAAAGGAGAATACTGTCCAAGATGTAGCGTTTCCTTCTCATTAAGGGAAACAGGACCTAAAACTGTATACTCTAAAGATTTAAAATCTTGTGGTGACTCAAAAATTAAACCAGTATACGATACCATACCTCTCTTGAAATTGAAAGAGAATCAGGAAGTTGATTTAGAGGCTGTAGCAAAATTAGGAATTGGTAAAGACCATGCAAAATGGGTGCCAACTACCGTTTGTGCTTATAAACAATATCCAGAAATTGAAACTGAAGAAAAAGTTGACGGCACTGTTGCTAATGCAGTTGTTGATGCATGTCCTAGAGGAGTGCTCGATTTTGACAGCGATGAAGGAAAGATTGAAGTTGTCGATATTGAAAACTGCTCCCTTTGTAAAGCTTGTGTAAGGGCAGCAAAAGCAGCGGAATCTAAATGTATTACTGTTGGGTATCGTGAAAATGATTTTATTTTTAAAATTGAAACTGATGGATCAATGCCTCCTAAAGAGGTTTTATTAAAAGCTTGTGATGTTTTAGATTCTAAAGCAGACGAGTTTATCACATTTAGTGAAGGAGGAAGCTAATAATGGCTAGAGAAATTAAGAAAACTAATCCTAACCTTATTGACCTTATTTACAATCTTAGAAAACAGTCTTATGAGGAAGAAGTAGGTATCTGGAAAGAAGTAGCTATCAAACTCGAAAAACCTACCAGAAACCAAGCTGAAGTAAGCCTTTCTCATATTAACAAACACACTGTTGAAGGAGAAACTGTGGTTATTCCAGGTAAAGTATTATCTGACGGTAAATTAGATCACAAAGTTACTATAGCAGCATTAGGATTTACTAAAAACGCTGAAGCAAAAATAGAAAAATTCGGTAGTGAAGCTCTTTCTATTGCAGAACTTGCAGAAGCAAATCCTAAAGGTAGCAATGTAAAAATTATGTTATAAGCTAGGGTTGGTGAAAAAATGATGATTATTAACGGTGAAGGACATATTTTAGGAAGACTTGCTAGTGTAGTCAGCAAGCAACTTCTCGAAGGCGAAGAGATTGTTGTTCTCAACGCTGAAAAAATAATGTTAACTGGTAATAAAGATTGGGCTTATGCTAAGTACAAGCAAAGAGTAGACAGAGCATCTATCTCTAACCCTCGTGACTTAGGTCCTAAATACCCAAGAAGACCAGAAGATATATTCAGAAGAACCGTAAGAGGTATGTTACCTATGAAAAAAGCAAAAGGTAAAACTGCTTTCAAAGGATTCAAAGCATTTGTAGGTGTACCTGAAGAGTATGCTGATGCTGAACTT
>JAGCBE010000447.1 GCA_017652345.1 Methanobrevibacter sp. | reverse complement strand
TCTGCAGCTCCTTGACCTCTATTATCCCTTGAAATAGCTTCAATGCTTGATTTAACATTATCTTTTATACTTTCAATTAGGATTATGCCATTTTCATTTTCATATTTTTTAATAATCATGATTTCACCTCATTTTGTTAAATAATTTCAGTGACTTATTATTTAAATATTGTCTTTTTTTCTAATTTAGAAAACAATTTGAGGTTAATATTACAAATAAAGAATAATTTATTTGTTAATATAAATTTAACATTCATATTATCTTTTTTATTCATTTTAAAATATTATAATCATTTTTGAATTTTACAATCTTCATATAAATTGCCTATTCTCTCAAATTTTATTTAATTTTTGTTTTTATTTATTTTAGACTATGAATTTATCACAGATTTCTTATTTTAATCGATTTTTTATTATAATTTAGTTTTTTTACTAATTTTTAGGCCTTTTTTTATTAATTAAAAACAAAATTATATAAATGATTAATATTATATATAAATATTAATAATGGTTAATTTTTTATTATATGCTTAATTTAACCATTAATTGATTGATTATTTGATATTTTTAGGTGGGTTAAGTGGCAGATTCGTTAGATATATTTACTGGTATTTTATTAACAGTCATTGGTTTAGTTCTTGTTTATGGAAGTATCGTTTATCGCCTAATCGATTTAATTCTAATCATAGGTGTTTTAATCACCATTTTCGGTTTATACAAATTACTTCCAGCATTTATCCTTAGAATTTTAGATTCAAGAAGCTTGAATAGGAATTCAAGACGCAATAGATTGAATCAAAGATCTAAAAATGACACTTTTTCCCGTGTAGTGGAAAGTGCTAAAGAGGTTGAGGAATTAGTCAATTCCAAATTGGATGGCAGTTCTAATTCCAATTCAAAATCCAAATCTATTCTAAAGCCTCATAATGATTCATCTTCAATGACCCTTGATGAATACTTAAATAACAGTCAACAAACAGAAACCAAGACAAGATTCAGCGAACCACTGGATCAATCCAAACAGGTTCTCAAGACTAAACCAGTAAATGAAGAAAAGCCTAAATTCAAACTCCCATCTATAAGAAAGTCTAGCAATCCTAAAAAAAGAAGTTATGGTTATTTAGAAGACGAAGAGGAATCCAATCCTGATACTGTCTACTTCACACCTAATTATGAAAAGCCTATGAGAGTTACTCGCAGGCCAAAAAGGAAATCCAAGGAAACAATCAATCTTGCTGACGCTCCTAAAAGGTCTCTTGAGATTTCAAAAGCTTTGGCAAGTGTTGGAGATGCTGAAACAGTTTATGACAATGATGTTTCTGATGAAAGCTACAGCCTCATGCCTAAAACCATGGATGAAGAAATTATCATGCCTATTGATGAGATTGATTTGGATCCACAAGAAGAGCCTGTTTATAATTTGTCCCAATCTGGAAATACTTTGTATAATAATGTAATTTATGATGAATCCAGTGAAGAGGATTTCATAACCCCAATATATGCAGATGAGGGATACAGAGAAGAGCATGGCATTGTTTATGAGGATTACGTAGAAGAACCAATTGAAGAGGATTCCACAGCTGAAGTTAAAGGAGCTGAAGATTTAGGATATATTACTCCTGATTCAGCTATTGATGTTGAAAACTTGCCAAGACCAACATCCATTGCCTCTACAAATCCAATAGCTTCCAAGAAAGATGCTAATGCTAACTTATCCAGACCTCATAAGAAATCTTCCATGCTTGCTGCTCCTAAACCTAAAGCTAAGGTTCAAGAGATTCCTAAACCAAGCGTTAAAGCTGAAGATATTCCTAGACCTGCTCCAAAAGTACAGACACCAGCTGTGGCAGAGGAAATTGCTGTTGCACCTGTTTCTGAAATTGCAGGAGCAACTGATGAGACAATCACAATTGACCCTAACAATCCGGAATCCATTCCAATTCCAAAACTATTAAACAGTTATGTCATTTGTGAAAAGGGAATCTTAACTTCACAGGAAGCTTTTGAAGAGGTTGCAAGTCATTCTAAAGAAGAGATTCTATTGGAAGCTCCAACCATTAAGGATATGGGTGACAGATTCCTTTCAAGCCTTTCAAAAATCAAATCAAGAGTTATCATTGAGGAATTTGATTTGGAGGATATTTCCTATGTTCTTTTATTAAGCTCCCTTATTAAAAAAGGAGTTGAAATCAAGACTTTAGCTTCTGTAGAATCATTTAACTTAATTGGAGACACATCCCATGCATTATTGATATCCAATAGTATAGATGAGGATGATTTCGAATATGGTGCAGTTTATGACGATGTGGAATCAGTTGAAAACATCAAGGTGCTCTTCGAATCCTCCTGGAAATTAGCTAATGATTTGGATATTGGTGCACTTGTTGAAAACAATAATCAGAATTAATTTTTTACTTTTATGACTAATGATATTTAAAAAGGTGAAATTATGGAAATTAGATGGTTAGGTCATTCCGCATTTGAATTGATCAGTGATGAAGGAGTAAAGATATTGGTTGACCCATTTATTAGCAATAATCCTGCTTGCCCTCTTCCTGTTGAGGAATTGGAAGCAAATATCATATGCATAACTCATGGTCACTCTGACCATTTCGGAGATGCAATGGAAATAGCTAACAATACAAATGCAACTCTTGTTGCAAACCATGAAATCTCTTTATTCTTAGGTGAGCAAGGTTTTGACTGTGTCAGCATGAATACTGGAGGTTCTGTTTTTATTCAAGGAATTAAAATCACTATGTTGGATGCAAAACACTCTTCTTCTATTGATTTCACAGAAGAAATCCGTCCTGCTGGTGACCCTGGAAGTTTCCTATTCACTTTTGAGGATGGAACAAAAGTATTCCATGCAGGAGACACAGGCTTGTTCTCTGATATGGAAAATGTCATAGGAAAGATCTATAAGCCTGACATTGCAATGGTTCCAATTGGAGATAAATTCACTATGGGTCCATTTGAAGGGGCACTTGCAGCTATGTGGTTAGCTCCAAAGGTTGTCATTCCAATGCATTACAACACTTTCCCTGTAATAGAACAGGATCCAGCTATTTTTTCCAATTTCGTAAATCAGCTTCATCCTAATGTTGAAGTTGTAATCATGAATCCATTGGAATATTACAAACCGGATTTTGAAAAAGAAGAATAATTCAAACTTTAAGAAGTTTGAATATTTTTTTATTTTTTTTAATTATCTTTAACTATTTTTTTAATTATCTTTAACTAGTTTTTAACTATTTTTTAATATTTTTTAATTATTTTTTAAAAAAAGAATAGAAAATGGATTTAAATAAAATCACATTTTCCACTTGGCAATACCCTTACAACATCATCTAAACTCAATAAATTGTCTTCATTGATTCTAGACAATATTTCCTTAGCTATTTTTTCCTTTTTGGTAAAGCCAGGCTTTATGGTAACAAATTTATTTGTATGATGTTTCATAGCATCAGTTGGTCCAGCCATTATGCGTTTTTCTCCATCATACTCAACAATGCCTATTGATATTTCAAGTTTTGCTCCCCTAATATAGTTTCTATGGCCACGAATGATAAATGCACCTTTTGGCACAAACTCTCCTGAAACTGGGGTTTTGGAAACTTGGTCTGGCTCCACCCAATAGACGTCTTGAGATGTGAAGTTTTTCGACCAAGCACTTGAAAAGGAAGCTGAGAACTCACCTAATTCTTTAAGCAAATTGTCATTTAATGAATCGGAT
>JAGCBE010000058.1 GCA_017652345.1 Methanobrevibacter sp. | reverse complement strand
CAATATTCTGAAGATGTTGTAAAAACAATTGAAGAGAATCTTGGTGTTATTGAACCACAGGATTTACAGGATGGTTGTCTTTATTTAACTAAAGCTGGTGGAAAAATGTTAAGGCCAGCTCTTACTTTAATTTCTGCAGAAGCAGTTGGAGGAAAAAAGGAAGATGCTTTGAAAACTGCTGCTGCTTTAGAGCTTATTCATACTTTTTCACTTATCCATGACGATATCATGGATGACGATGACATGAGAAGAGGAATGCCTTCTGTACATAAGGTATGGGATGAACCTGTAGCTATTTTAGCAGGTGATACACTCTTTTCAAAAGCATTTGAAATGGTAATCTCATCCAAAGAGGAAGATGCACACCCTGCAAATGTTGCAAATGCATTGGCTACTGTTGCAGACGCTTGTGTAAAAATCTGTGAAGGTCAAGCTTCTGATATGAGCTTTGAAGGAAACTTTGATGTTAAGGAAGCTGAATATTCAGAAATGATCTTTAAGAAAACAGGTGCATTGATTGCTGCAGCTACCAAAGCGGGAGCAATTATGGGTGGAGCAGATGACGAAACTGTCAACGCATTATACGAATATGGACGTATGATCGGTACCGCTTTCCAAATCCAAGACGATTATTTGGATGTAATCAGTGATGAAAAGGACCTTGGAAAACCTGTCGGCAGTGATATCGCTAAAGGTAAAATGACCCTTATGGTTGTTAAGGCATTAGCTGAATCTGAAGGCGAGGACCATGAAAGATTACTTGAAATCTTAAAAGATGACAATTGTTCACAAGATATGGTTGATGAAGCTATTGATTTATTCAATAAATATGGTTCCATTGAATATGCTCACAATCTCGCTTTAGAAAACGTTGATGGTGCTAAGAAAGTACTCGAAATATTGCCTGACTCTGAAGCTAAAGAAATGCTTATCGCTTTAGCAGATTTTGTTATAGACAGGTCTTCTTAATTTTAGTATTTTCTTATTTACTTACTTTTTATTTTCTATTCTTTTTTTCTTATTCTTTATTTTCTTTTTTTAATTATTTTCACTTTTTACTATTTTTTAAATTTTATCTATTTTTCTCTTTTTTTAATCCATTTCCCTATGTTTTTATCAGTTTTTTAAGTTAAGTTTATAAATAATTTCATTTAAATTAATAATTATATTAAGCTATTTTATTACTAGTTTTAAAAAAATTAGTTAATGGGGAGGTTTATGTGGATTTAAGACGTATATTATTGGTATTGTTAGTGATTGCTGTGGTTTTATCTAGCTCTTTCTTTTTCTTGAATTATGATGAGACCATTAAGTATACTAGGGTTGGCCTTACAAACTCTTCCAGCATTGACATGCCAATAAGTGATCAATCTACAAATGCAGTTATTAAAAATGGGATTTACCTTATCAATGACACTCAGCATGATTTAACCGTGATGTATTTCAATAGTGCACAAGGAAATCAGGTTGCAGCTGTTGAATTGGAGTATATCCGTAATGATTTTATTGCAAATTCCGTTCAGGAAACATTAGGAAATCAAACCATTTGGCATAATGAGGAAAATGGAACTTATATGGCTTTCATTGGAAATCATGTGACCCATGACAATATCCTTATTATCTGTAAAGACCCTGAAATGCTAGAGCATATGATTGGTTCTGTCAAGTATCAATTTTTCAATGAAGAAACAAACACTACAGAAACCATGACTGGTGAGAATCAAACTGCTGTAAACACTACAGCTAATCAAACTGTAGTCAATACTGGTATTGACAGTACAAGTTCCGCTTCAGATCAATCAAGCTCATCAAACAATGTGCCTGCAGGCTATTATTGGTCTGGTCAGGATTCAGATTACAT
>JAGCBE010000057.1 GCA_017652345.1 Methanobrevibacter sp. | reverse complement strand
TTGCAGATGCATCTGCATGTAAATGTTTCATGTGAAACATAAACAAAAATAAAAAGGGTAAATTTCTTTACCCTTTTCTAACTTGTTCTTATGCTGCAAATGGATCACAGAAATCTTCCCACTCTGTCCTATAAAATGGACTCACAACAACACCATAATCTCTACCCTTTGCTTCTATAATATTATCATAACCAATATAAACACCTATATGCCCTTTTCTGTGAACTAAGCATCCTGCAGTTGGATAGTCAACTTTCTTATATCTCTTTATTAAATCATCTGCACATAAATCAAAGTTTTCACTTTCTCTTTTACAGGATGATAAACAATGACAAACCAATCCACTACAATCATATGCCTTAGTCTTTGAAGTTAACCAGTTATAGTGCTTTAACATGTTAATATGGTTAATAACTCTTTTTGCATTTGCTTCAGAAGTTTCATATTTCATTTTAATTTCTTCTTCTGATAAATCAATAACCTTTTCACCTTGCGCACTCCAAAGATATATTGCATGATTGTTTACTGCCTTTACAAGTAAAGAAATAAATTTATCCCTTAGTTGCATCATTATCACCACCTAACTTATCAACTAACTTTTGTATAACCAGTGTATTATTATGTATTGCTTCTGTCAACTTTGTACTTTCATCTTTATGCGCTTTACTCTGATCTAACATAGTTTTATATAGTACAAAACAAAACACTACTGGAAAACCTACTGCAGAAACTGCAGAAACTAATGTAGCAAAATCCATATTAATCACCGCCTGCTATAGTTAATATAAAGTTGTTTTCTGGAATATCAAATACTAAATCATTTCCATCTCTATCAAGAAAAGGAACTGTTATAACTTCTTTATCTGCTTGTGTCCAGAACATATTATCAGAGAAATAAACATTAATATCATTTTCTTCTCTTTCAATAACTGCATCATTACTAAGAATGCCTTCAGTACTATCACCCTTCCATGATTGCAAAACATCAACTTTCATTTCTACTTCTTCCATGTTTCCAGATTTCGCAGTTATACCCATTATATAATAAAATCTTTTAAATAATGGTATATAACAATAATTATAATCACTAACATCACCTTCTATTAGGAAAGTAGGATTTAATAATGATTTATTGAATAATATCTTACCTTCAATAGTATTAATATCACCTGTACCACTATCCCAAGTTTTCCCAATAACATTTTTATCGGATTTACATTTTAGGAATATTAAGCCATTATCTGTAGAAGATGTAGGTGTATATGATGGTGTCTCGCTTCCATTTTCTATTAATACACCATTAAGCAAAGCACTTTCTATTTCTTCTCTTTCTGCTTCTGTTGCTGCTATATTATCAAGATGAACTGATAAGCACTTAACATATCCACTGCAACTATTTAATTTCTTAGTCATGAAGGAAGGTCTACCAATATAATGCGCTTGATTATCTGCTATTTTCTCATTAGGTCTGGATATTACTAAAAATGCAGATTTACAACCTATCATACCATTAATACTGCCTGAACCAGATGCATATTGTACTGTAGGTGATCCATTCATCCCATTTGCAAGCATTGAAGATGCTGCACCAATCATTAAAGGAGCAGTTAAACCACCAGTAGCAATAGTTGCAAGCGTACTTCCTACAGTTGCACCTGCCGACAGTATACTGGAATACATTTTACCAAAATCTTCTGAACTTGTAGGAACTTGTATACCACAACTACCACCAAAGAAATATCTTGGTTTAAATTCACCATCATCATATACATCAATTTCTGCTACACATGATCCAGTTAGAAAATCAAAAATATATTTAAGTACT
>JAGCBE010000446.1 GCA_017652345.1 Methanobrevibacter sp. | reverse complement strand
TCTTCTTGTACTGTCTGGTACTGCAGTTTCAGCATTCTTCAATGCTTTGATTTCAGGTACTAAATTCATGGCAGATCCTTATGACAAGTTGCCTCAGATCACCTATTGGCTTATGGGCAGCTTATCTGCTGTTAATTTTGATAATTTATCAATGATTATCATTCCATTGCTTATTGGAATTCTTGTCATTTTAGTTTTGAGATGGCATTTGAATGTTTTGGCAATGGGTGATGAAGAAGCTCAATCCTTAGGTTTGGATGCTGGAAAACTTAGATTGCTTATTATTGTTGCATGTACTTTAGTTACTTCTGCAGCAGTATCTATAAGTGGGATTATTGGTTGGGTTGGTCTTGTAGTTCCTCATATGACTCGTATAATTGTAGGTCCAGACCATAAGATTCTTCTTCCCGCTTCATTAAGCATTGGGGCAAGTTTCCTATTATTGATTGATAATATTTCAAGAACATTTATTTCAATAGAAATTCCTATTGGTATTTTAACTGCAATTGTTGGTGTTCCTTTGTTCCTTTACTTGCTTAGAAGAGGTTATTCAGAGTGGAGTTAGTTTATTTGGATTGTTTTTCAAGCAAGGTTAGTTTATTTAGTGTGGTGGTTTTATGGTTAAGCTGTTAGAAGTGAAAGATGTTTCCTTTTCATATGATAAAGAGTCTCCAACTGTATTTGAGAACATCAGTTTTTCAATTGAAAAGGGAGATGTTCTATGCATATTGGGACCAAATGGAACTGGAAAGACCACATTGATAAAAACAATAAATGGCCTTCATGATGTAAACTCAGGAACTGTTTCATTAAATGGAACAAACATCAAGGAACTGTCATATAGTGACATTGCAAAGCTAGTAGGGTATATTCCACAAGGGCATGTCCCTTCATTTCCTTTCAAGGTCTTTGATGTAGTCCTTATGGGAAGGTCCCCTTATATAAATTTATCTTCCTCTCCGAAGGAAGAAGATAAGGAAATAGCTTTAAATGCTTTAAAGACTCTTGGAATTGAATATCTGAAGGAAAAAAGCTATACTAATTTAAGTGGTGGTGAACGTCAATTGGTTTTCCTTGCAAGGGTTCTTGCCCAAGAGCCTGATTTGCTTATTTTGGATGAGCCGACAAACCATTTGGATTTCGGCAATCAAATCAAGCTATTGGAAATGATTGAGCAATTGTCTGATTTGGGTCTTGCAGTCATTATGTCTTCACATTATCCTGACCATGCTTTTTTGGCGGCTTCTAAGGTAGCTATTATGAAAGACAAGACTTTCATTGATTTTGGAACTCCTGAAGAAGTCTTAACTGAAGAGAACTTGCACAAGGCATATGGCATTGATGTAAAGCTTGTAGAGCTTGAAGACAATAGAAAAATATGTGTTCCTTTAAAAACTGATTTAGAGTTGGTTATGAGCAATTATTCTAAAAAGTATTCTAAGATTGATTAAATTTATAAGTATTTATATTTACTTTATTATTCAAATATTATTTAAAAAGGTGTAAAAATGGTAAGCGTAGAAGATTATGAAGAGCAATTGGCTAAAGCTAAAGAATTCCACGGAGAAATCTGTGGAGGAATAGCTATTGGTACCAAGCTTGCAATGTACGGTATGGAATTGATGGGATTTGAATTGAACAAGCGTCATAAAAACCTTATTGTATTTTTGGAAATTGACAGATGCATGGCAGATGCAGTTCAATCCGTTACCAAATGTACCATGGGAAAGAGATCCCTTAAGCAAATGTACTACGGCAAGTTTGCAGTGACTTTCTATAATATGGATACAGGTGAAGCAATCAGAGTATCTGATGCTGATGCAAACAAGCAGGAAAAAATAAGGGAAACCAGAGATGAGATGATTGAAAGATTTAAAAGAACTCCAGCTGAAGAGTTATTCACTGTAGAGAAAGTCCATGTTGAATTAAAACCTTCTCAAATGCCAGGTAAGCCACACACAAGCACTTACTGTTCAGTCTGTGGTGAAAAAATTACTGATGGACGTCACTTGAACCGTGGTGGAAAGCCAGTTTGCATCCCATGTGCAGAAGGGGCATATTATGAAATAATTGATGAATAATAAAAACAGGTTTTGAATTCAATGCATATGAATTTTATTTAAAAAATGCATTGAACCTAAGGTTTTTTATCAGTTATAAATTGGTATGAATTTAAAATTTATTTAATTAAATAAACGATTCATTATTCGATAAGTTTTATGCTAATCTATTAATTTAAATGGTGATTATTTATGGCAAATACAACAGGTCTCTTACCTGCCAATGGACATCGCATTCAAGGTAGGTCAAGCGAGTCATTTTTGAATGCTCATGACATTATTATGGAATTGAACCTAAATGGAAATGAAGTTTTTATGGATGCGGGATGTGGAGATGGACATGCTGCACTTGAAGCGGTTGAAATATTAGATGATGATGCAACAATCTATGCAGTTGACATTTACGAACCTTCCATTGAAGACCTTCAAAAGACTGCAGATGAAAAGGGATATGAAAATCTAATTCCAATCTGTGCAGACATTCCAGATCATATTGATTTAGAGGATGATGTGATTGATGTAATTCTCTTAATAAATGTATGGCATGGATTTAAAGCAACCAGAAGAATGGACGAAGCTATTGAAGAACTTAAAAGAGTTCTTAAGCCAGGTGGTAAAATAGCTATCATGGACTATAAAAAACAGGAAGCAAAGCATGGTCCTCCTATAACTGTAAGAAGCAGTCCAGAAGATTTGGAGGAAGTCTTTAAAGAGCATGGAATGAGCTTATTCTCATTGAATCCAGATTGCGGTGAGGATATTCCTCAGGGCAAGTCTCATTATCTTATTGTTTTTCAAAAATAGTTAATTATTTTATTTTACTATTTTACTATTTTATTTTTTATTTATCTATTTTATTTTTTATTTTTTAATTATTTTTACTATTTTCTCATTCATTCTTTATTTATTTTTTAATCATTTTTACAAAAATAGTTTTTTTTTTTTAATAGAACGTGTATAATCATTATATTATGTAAAAATAGAAAAAGGAAAAAAAGAAAAATAAAAAGAATAAAATCAAATAAAAATAAGAAATATTTTTATTTAAATTTATTCGAAACTTATTTTAATTTAAACTGGTATTTCAGTTTCTGGAACATTGTAAGTGTAAACAACTGAATAAAGCCTATCCACTACATTGATTAATGAACCTACAGAAATTTCAATTTTGTTATCGTTTTCTAAATAGTTTTCCTTATCAAAACTAAAACTGCCTGTTCCATTAATTACATTGAAATGAACTTCTGTTTGTTTGTCAGTGCCTCTATTTAATGTGGCATATAAATCAAATGTAGCGAGATTAGTTGCCAATTCCCCATCTTTATAGAAATTTATCTTATAAGATCCAGGGCTTTCGGTTTCAATTGTTTCAAATTTGATTTCACTTGTTTTAATTCTTGGACACATTGTTCCGACACCTACAATTCCAGTATCATTATCCCATGTCCTAAGACTGTTCACTCCATACCAATTAGGGCCAATTTGCAATCTTAAGCTTTCATCCCATTGTCCAGGACCATAGATTCCAAATGGGTTTGCACTCATTTCACCAAGGATCATCATGCTTGGCCCTTCTGCATTTCTATAGATTGCATTGTCTGTTATATTCGGTTCTATACAGTTTTCTGCCAAGTCATAACCTGCATTGAATCTTATTCCTTCCAACGAATTGTCTGCAATCAAGTTGCTTGTAACCACTATTCCAGTACTGTTATTGGAATCGACGGAAATGCCTATGTAATTGTTACTGATATTATTTTGATTTATAACAATATTCACAGCAGAATTATTTAAGAAAATTCCATAACCTCTTGGCCCTTCTGGAACATCCTCTGTATACCACCCGATATTGTCAATGATGGTATTGTTGAAAATTTCACTGTTTTTGCTTCCAAATCCATATTTAATACCATAGTTATTTAATCTGATCTCATTTTCTTTCATTGAAATATTGCTGGAATACTCATTGTATATTCCACTTTCAAATGAATTGATAATGTTTTTTTCAAGATTAATGTTTGCACTGTTCAATACTTTTATTCCAGTTCCAGGCAATATGGTGCTTCCATTATTATAATCATTGATTAAATTGGAATTTAAAATGTTAATAATGGTATTGTTTGCAATGTTTACATTATTGGAATTATTTATTAGAATTCCCTCAGACTCTCCACTTTGGGAGTTTGGATTAATTTTGAAGTTAGATACATTAATGTTATCCCCATTTATTGTAAGCACAGGACTTTTGCTTAATCCATTTAGTTGAGTTCCACTATTAGTGATTAGATTTAATCCTCCTTTTATTTTTAAACTGATGCTGTCATAACTATCCCCTAGGAATTCAACTGTATTTCCATTTTCTGCACTATCTATAATCTTTTGGATTTCAATATTTGGAAGATTTTTGTCAATAAAAATTATATTTGACCCTTCCTTAATTGTGATGGAATTGGTTTTATTCATTGCTTTATTCTTTATATCCCCTAAGAATTTACTTACTAATGAGTAAGTTCCAGCTGTATCAATGTTGATATTAAATTTTGCAATTCCATTTGAATCAGTGCTTGCATTATAGGTGTTTCCATTTATTGAGAAAATGATTTTCCCATTTGCCAATGCTTTTCCAGCATAATCACTTAAATAGATGGAATATTCCCCGTCGGAGTTGTTTGAATAAGTTCTATCATAGCTTGTAAACTTAGGAGTGCCTTTTTCTATTGTGATTTTATTTGTTTTAGTGATTGCTTTGTACTGATTAGTTTTCGGGGAGTTGATTTTTAAAGTGTAGACCCCTTCATCAGTTAAACTAATTTTTAGTTTAGCCACTCCTTTACTGTTTGTTTTAACAGTGTATGTTTTCTTATTGATAGTGAATTTAACCTTTTTGCTTTTTATTAACTGATTGTTTTGATCCTTTAAGGTTATGCTATAATATTCTCCAGCTTGAGGTAAATATTTTTTATTTGCGCTTGTGATTTTTTGCTTAAGTGCATTGATTGTGATTTTATTGGTTTTTGACTTTACCTTGTACTGGCTGGTTTTTGGAGATTTTATGGTCACTTTATATGTTTTCTTTTTTGAAAATTTGATTTTTAGCTTGACTACCCCATTTTTATTGGTTTTCTTTTTATAGGTCTTTGTACCTACTTTTATGGTAATTTTCTTGTTCGCTATTGCCGCATTGTTTTGATCTTTAAGGGTTATAGTGTAATAATTTACGCTTTTAGGTGCATAAACTTTATTTGAACTAATGATCTTTTGTTTCAATGCTTTGATTGTGATTTTATTTGTTTTTGTTATAGCTTTATATTTATTTGTACGGGCTGATTTTATAGTGATCTTATAGGTTTTTTTCTTAGAGAGCTTGATTTTTACTTTAGCTATTCCTTTACTGTTTGTTTTAACAGTGTATGTTTTTTTATTGATAGTGAACTTAACATTTTTATTTGCAATAGGTTTATTGTTTGAGTCTTTTAAAGTAATGCTATAATAACTTGCTTTATTTGGTGCAAATGCTATATTTGAGCTTATTATTTTTTGTCCAGTTCTTTTAACCACTATATTTGCTTTTGCGCTTGATTGATTGTATTCATCCTCTCCATTGAAACTTACAGCAATAGGATAAGTTTTTTCGCTTGCTAATGAAATTGATAACCTGACTTTTCCATCTGCATCAGTTGTTCTTACATATGTTTTACCATTTACAGTTAATTTGATGCTTTTTCCAGCTAAAGGAGTTCCAAAGCTATCTTTTAGTGTTGCTACAAATGATGCTCCAGAGTTTGGATAAGTGTTCATATTTGAAACGGTTATCTTAGTTTGAACGCTATCTTTAGGAATTTGTGAATCTTCTATGCTAAAAGTTTTATATAACTTTTCTTTAATTGTATAGTCATCAAAAAGTCCAGGGAAGACGGCAGTTAATACATTTCCACTTTCCAAGTATTCCTTTTCGCTAAAACTGGCTGTAGCAGTACCATTTTTCATTAATACTATTCTATAAATGTCCCCTTCTTGAGGTTCTGCATATGTATTGTTTTTATTAAGGTAAAATGTTACATATATTGAATTGAAATCTGTAGCGATATTTCCATTTTTATCTACGATGGATATTTGATAGGTGCCTTTTTTAGTTTGGCTGATTTCACTGATTTGCAATTTATAGTTACCTTCACTCCAAGTGGTACTAGGAGCTTTATAGAGAGTAGCTCCACAGATTGTTTCATCGTCGAAAAATGCGTATCCTAAATAGACAACACTTTTATCAACATCATAATCTCCATTTCCATCTCCAACAAAAGTATAGGTATCGTTCTCGCTATTGTAAATGAAGGCTCCGCCAGAATATTTCTTATATTCAATATGGTATGCAAGTCTTTCGCTATGGCCTAGGAAGTAGTTGTTATTGTTAATTTCCAATTTTTCTGCTCCATTTTTTGCATCCATATTTCTTGTACGGTAATCGTTTAAAACACCATATTGTCCGTTTTGCTTAAAGAAATTGCCTTTAATTTCAATCTTGGTGATATTGCAGTTTACATAGACTCCTGCACCGCTTCCGTCATTTTGATTGTATGCAATAAAATTGTTTGTTATGTAAATGTAATCAGCTGAAATCGCACTTATTCCAAATCCTTTGTTATAGGTGATATTGTTAAAATCAATTGTAGTGTTTTGATTATTTTCAGCTATATGAATTCCATATAATCCATTATTTGTAATGGCATTGTTCAAAATAGTGGTTTTTGTGGAATTGATCAAGTTTATTCCGATATTGGATTCCTTAATGATTGAATTTGAAATTTTTGTATTTTGTGCATTCTGTACCTTTATTCCACTGCCAGTTGGAGTTTGATTGATTGTACAGTTGATGATTTCAACATCCCTTGATCCCTTTATATAAATCCCATAGTCACTGTCACGGCCAACATCGTTATTCAAAACAAATCCTTTTATAATGGTGCCGCTGCCTTCGGGACCTATATAAAAGATTCCATGCGCTCCAGATCCATCAGTATTTGATGGGCAAGGGCTCATGACAGTTCCTACTTCACTTATGATTGTTAATTTTTTATTAATTATAAAATGGCAATGCACATATTCCTTTCCTGTGATGACAATTGTATCTCCCGGATTTGCATTATCTATTGCAGTTTGAATGGTTTTGTTTGTCATTTGATTGTATGCTTTCCCATCTACTGTAATGCTGGATTGCAAATTATCCTCTTGTGAATTAGAGCTTTTTAAGTTTCCATCATTTTCCGTTGGAATGTCATCGATGCTCATTTCCTCTTTGATAGCATTATCCCCATCTTCAATAGAATCTCTTAAGACATTTTGATTATTATCATCTTGATTATTGATACTTCCATCATCAACAATCATCAAATCATCATAATCCTGACTGTTTTCAATATTGATTTCTTCTATATTTTCAGCCATAACAGCTTGTATGTTGATTATTGCCATTATGAGAAAAAGAGAAATCAATATAATCCTCTTACCTTTCATATTTTTCCTCGTTAATTAAATTATTGAATTAATCAGTTTAAAATTAAAAAATTTCTATTTGTTTTTTTTCATTACAAAAATATTTTTCATTTCAATAATATTCTCTTTTTTAATATTGATATGTAATATTATTTATATCATTATATATAATTTTTATTAATTTGTTTTATTTTATTAAATATATTGAACATTTTTCATTTATACAGGTTTATATTCATTATTTGATTAAATGATGATAATTAATGCTTTATTTTTATGAATAGCTCTTAAAAAAAGGAAAATTATATGAAATTTCAACAAATTTACTTTTAAAAATCGATATAAAATCTTTAATAAAACGAAATTAAATTTGGCTTTAAAAATGAAATTTGAATTTAAAAAAGATCTAAATATTTAAAAAAAGAATAAAACTAGTTATTGAGAAAAATCTCAAATAACTAGATTAAATTTATTTGCTTATTTTTTTACAGTAAATTTAACTTTTTTAGTGATTGCTTTGTAGGTGTTGTCTCCTGCAAATTTAGCTGTTGCAGTGAATGTTCCTTTTTTAGCAACTTTAACACTAATGGTAGCTACACCTTTTGCGTTGGTTTTAGCACTAAAGGTTTTTCCATTTACTTTAATGGTAATTTTTTTACCTTTGATTGCTTTTCCACTTGCATCTTTAAGGGTGAATTTTACTTTTTTAGCTTTCTTAACTTTTAAAGTAGCTTTTTTAAATACTGCTTTGGTTTTTTGAACATTTATTTTAATGTTTTTAACTGCTACAACTGCATTGTTCTTATCATTTCCAAGGTAGGAAACGGTAATTGGGTAAGTGCCTTTAGTTGCAACATTAATGCTGAGTTTAGCAATACCATTTTCATCAGTTTTTACAGTTTTAGTTTGTCCGTTGAAGTAGAAAGTTACTTGCTCACCAACTAAAGCTTTTCCAGTGGAATCTTTTAAGGTTATACTGTAGTATTTTGCTACTTTTGCAGTTGCAGTCATTGCACTAGCAGTAATGGTAGGGTTGGTTTTTACTGCAGTAGCAGCAAAGTTAATGCTAGTTTCTGTTGCTTTGAGTTTGTCATCTCCAGCAAATGCAAGAGCAACTACACCATCTTCAGTTACATCAATGGTTAAGAGACCATCTGCATCGGTTTCAGCGGTTTTTGTTTCTCCACCATTAATGGAGTAAGAAATTTCTTTTCCAGCTTGCACTTCACCGTTTACGTCTACTAATTCAATAGTGATTTTTTTAGTAGAGGTAGAAACATCTTTAATGTTTATGGAGGTAGCTACTTTATCAGCTGCAGGAATTACAGGTTCATCTACACTACCCCAATCTGCATACCATACGGTTACAGGGGTTACTCCTTCAGCAATATTGTTTCCGCTAATGTCAATAGGTGCATATGGGTTTAATGCTCCTTGATTACTAAAGAGGTAAACAAAAGTGATAGATTCAGGGTTTGCTCCTTCAGCTACGGTTAAAGTGTTTCCAGTAATTTTAATGTCACCAATGGAACTAGGATATCCATGTGCGGTGTTACCGGATTCTGCTTTGATGAAGATAGATCCTTCAGTTGCTTCAATAGTGTTGTCTGCTATGATATATCCGTTTGCAGCTTTTTGTGTACTGATTACAGGTAAGTCTTTAAAGATTACATTTCCATCAGCATCTTCACAGTAACCGCATCTAATGAAAGTGTTGTTTGCAATTACACATCCTTGGGTGGAAGCTCCACCGAAGTAGATAGCATAACAGTTGTCAATGAAAGTGTTATCAGTCATTATGTTGTTTCCAGAGTTACTTGCAATGGAAATACCATCAAGAACTTGTCCTTCAAAGGTACAGCCAGTTACAGTAATGTCGTGGGATCCCATAAGGTTGATAGCTTTGGTACCGTATTCTTTGGTTCCACCAT
Source organism: Methanobrevibacter sp. (assembly GCA_017652345.1). The sequence continues at coordinate 7,917 of JAGCBE010000446.1, read as the reverse complement.
TGGTTACTTTTTCAGAAGAACCGTTGAAGTAAGAGTTTGTAATGTTACAGAATGCAGCGCCTCTTCCGTAAACTCCGCTACCCCAGTCAATGAATGCACAGTTGTTTACAAGTCCGTTTTCAATAGCTAATTGGATAGCATAACCGGATACTTGTTGACCATATGATTTATGACCATCAGTGTTAATGAAGGTTATACCATCAAATCCAGTTCCTGCTACATTTGCAATAAAGAGTGCTCCATTACCACCTTGGCTTGCACCGCTTGCCTTAATGATAACGTTATTACCCTTTATGGTGACTTTTTTAGTTATGTTGAAAATTTTTCCATCTGCAACATTATAGACTTGATTCTCACCTAAGTCAATTTCTCCACCATCTTCAGCATTATCTATTGCAGTTTGGATGTCATCTCCGGTTTTTTCTTCTCCATCCGCTAAAACAGTATCATCTGCAGTTCCAGCATCGTCAACCTCTGCAACTACATCTATTCCAGCATCATCGATGACATCATCAACTGCTTCTGCAGATACTGCGGAAACAGAAATTGCAACCAATAATACTAATAGGAGAGATAAAATTATCTTTTTATTCATATATTTTTCTCCTTTATTTATTCGATACAAAATCAAGTTTTTTAAAAATTAATTTAAAATCTTTAGCCAATTCATTAAAATTTAGCCATATCATTAAAATTTAAAAAACCTTAAAAAATTCTCATCACTAATATCGTTTATTCCAATCCTTACTGGAATTGAAATCAATCTTTCCAATTTATTTATTAAAAAACTAAAAATTTTTTCAGTATTTTTATAAATAAAATTTCCATATTAGTAATTATATTTTATATTCGATATGCAATATAAAGTTTATCGTTTATTTTTTTATTTATATTATTTCTTATTTTATTAATTAAATCATAAATAATCATTTATTTATTAAAAATACGATTAATTTTAATTATTTTTTCTATTTGTCCTTTGTTCTTCTTTTTTATTTGTTTATATTTAATTTTATTAACTGTAATATTTTTACCTATTGATTAATTTTTTCATATGTTTTCTTTAAATTATTAAGATATTTTTTCTGAAATTTGTTCATTTTCATTTGATTAGAGGTTTTTATGTAAATGATGTATATTCGAGGGTTTAACTTTTTTAAAATATTTTAAATAAACTATTTTAGAAACCTATATATATTTTAAATAATAAATTACAGTTCATAATTACTTTTTATTTCGTAAAAAATATCCTTCTAAATAATCGATTAAACAAGGTATTTTTTATGGATATGAAGATTGATTAATGTATCGTGTAAATTAAAAAACGAATTCATGTTTCTATCTTTTTTATAGGAGGTGAAATGTATCAGAAAGGGAATATTAATGGTTTTGATATTATTAATATTCTTCACAAGTCTTGGATCTGCAGTTGCAAGTTCTGATAATGATTTGCATAACTTTTCTAGTGTTATTTCATCAGATTCAGATATCTCTTTGAATAGTCCTGAAGATATGGAAAGTTCTATCATAAATAATGATCTGTTAGTTTCCAATGAAGATTCACCTATGTCTGGCGATAATTCTGTCGATTTCACTGCAGAAAACGCGGAGATGTCTCAAGATTCAAAGAATAGTCTGTCTGGAAATGCATTAGGTCTCGCAGATGATTCAAGTGTAATAAGCAATGATGTAATAGTAACTAAATCACAAGGTTCCTCTCAATTGTCAAGTCCACAGACTATTGTAATCAAGGATGCAAGTTGCTATGATGGTTCAATTAACGAATATATCCAAAATCTTATTGATGATGCAGCAGCTGGAAGCACTATTCAGTTTACAGGTTCCTCCTATGAAAACATTTATTTGAAAATTTCAAAGCCTTTAAACATTATAAGCAAATCCGGTACAAGAATAAGCAATGTTTTTGATATTCCGGTATTTACTATATTGCCTGGAGGGTCTGGAACAAACATCAGTGGTTTTACAGTTAATTTGGCCGGTTCCTTTGTAGATGCAAGGGATGTTTCCAGGATTGGAATATCTGGAAATAAAATATCTACAAAACGGAATGCCATAGTGCTGAATGAGGTTTATGATTCCTTTATAAAAAACAATCTCTTTTCAAGCTTTAAAATTGCAATAGATATTTCCAATTCTGGAGGAATAGCTATTTCTAAAAATAATATTTCTCCAAGCAATGCAAATAATATTGGAATCAATATAAAAGAGATTTCAAGTAAAAAAGGTATCACTATAACAGACAACAATATAACTGCAAGCGATAGACGAAAGGATGGTACTGGAATATATTTCGGCAAGAATGCCTGCAATATATTGGTTAAAGGTAATACTCTCAGACAATGGTATACTGCTATCAATTTCCCAAGTTCTATCAATAATGTTACCATTATTAATAACACCATTAGCGACAATGGGGATGGTGTCATCATAAACGGTTATATTAATGATTTTACATTTAATAAGAATCTTGTAACTGGCAATGGTCGAAATGGAGTTTTATTTGATTATGACTTCATGGCTGTCAAAGGCAATTTCAATTTAGAAAACAATTTCTTCTCATATAATGGTGGACTAGACCTTAAAAACCAAGGAGACCAAGCTGTAAGCATAGGAAAGAACTTTGCAAAAAATAAATGTTATAGAGTGGGCATGAAATACGGTTTTAATATTCGTTCCCGTCAAAGTGGAAGCAAATATTATTTCTCTGTAGTTGATAGGTATGGTAATTCTGTAACTGGCTTGCCTAATTTTTCAGCTATTTTAACTGTTAATGGTCGTTCTTATACAGTTAATTTCATTAATTCTGTAGCATATTTGGATATTGGAAATGGTGCTGGTGGAAAAGGAAGCTCTAGCAGTTCTTTAAATATAGGTGAAGACAATCGGAAATTCAGTGATTGGGGCCAATTCAATCAAATAGACCCAGAAGAAATGTCTTTCTATGAAGATTTTTATAATGAATTATTGAAATCCATTATGAGTTCAGCTAATTCGAATGCCAATCAGAATTCAAGCCATAACAATTATGAAAACCAGTCTGGTTCCTCTTCAAATTCAGGTTGGGGATCTGGAGATTCTGGCATATCCTCAGGATCAAATTCCATTAATTCCGATGGATCCTCCTCTGGAAGTTCTGGCAGTGCTGGTGCATCCGTTAGCTCCGCTTCAGATAGTCCATCAGCAAGTGAAAGTTCCAGCAGCCCTGAAAGTGCTTCAGCAAAAACTTTATCTGTTGATGAGGAAACATTTAGAGTTATTGGTGTTGGAGGTTTAGTGCTTTTGATAATACTTGTTATTGCCCTATACTACCGTGAAGATATTAAAGATATGATGGAATAAACCATCCAAATTAATCTTTTATTATTTTTTTATTTCTTATTTTTTCTATTTTTTTACTTTTTTTATTATTTCTAATTTTTAATTCAGCTTTTATTTTATTCAGCGATTTTTCAATCCTTTTGGTTTTTCCATTATCCATTAGTTCTCTCTAATTTTCATTTTTTAACGATTAACTAAAATTTATATATCGTTTTAAATATATCTAATATCATTAAAACAAAATGTATATGGTAGGATAATTATGAAAATAGATTTTAGTAGAGTTATATTGTCAATTTCATTAATTTTTATTTTAATGCTAAGTTTAGGCTTAGTTTCTGCTTCAAATAATTCTAATGATTTTATCGATATAACTTATGATGACAATATAATTTCTGTGAATAATGAAATTTCAGATTCTGATTTTAGTTCTGCATATGATTTGGATTCAGACAATCGAATAGATGATGGATATGATTTGACTCAAGATTCACAGTCAACTGAATTGTCTGCTAGTTCCGTATATGATTTGGATTCAAGTTCAGATAATGAAATGCTTAATTCAGAGGGAAATGATTTTAAGGACATACAAAATTTAATAGATCAATCTAATGAAAACGACACTATCATGCTAAGTGGAACTTTCACTGGTGATTCTAAAATTGTTCTCAACAAGACTTTAACTATCGTAGGAGCATCATCTGGAGCTACTCTTGATGGAAAGCTCTTAACTCAAATATTGGAAATCAATTCCTCAAATACAGTAATGAAGAATATTAAATTCATCAATTCTTTTGGAATTTCAGTTCATATTGGAGGCAAAAATGTAACTATAGACAATTGCAGTTTTGAAAACTCCATTAATGGAGAATTAGGTTCTGCATTAAGCTGTTCTGGGGATAATGTCAGAATTTTAAACTCAAGATTCTTGAATAATATAGCGAATAAGTCTAGTTGCCATCATACTGATGGTCCAGCTATTTATTTAATTGCTAACAATGCAACTATAGATTCATGTATCTTTATAAATAATACTGGATATAACTATGAAACCGCTTCATCAGGTGGTGCAATTTGGTTAAAAGGTTCTAATAATTCCATTTTAAATTCTATTTTCATAAATAACTCTGCGATATCTAAATTTGCATGGACATTGCATAGTGAGGAGCAAACCTTTTTAGCTGATGGTAATGGAGGAGCAGTTTATTGGGTTGGAAACAATGGAAGAATTGACAATTGCAGTTTTCTAAATTGCATTGCCCATACATATGGCGGTGCAATTTATTTTAAATCAGCTAATAATTGTTCAATCAATAATTCAAGTTTCATTAATAACTATGCAGTTGGAGATGCCGGTGCAATTTATTTAGGGCAAAATGTTTTTAATTTTAAAATTGAGAATTCTAAATTTGAAGAAAATGTCGCTTTAGGATTAAGGGGAGTGCTTAGTCAGGATAATGCTTACGGAGGAGCTATTTTCGCTGGCGATTTCGTTGAAAATACTTCCATTTTCAATTCTAGTTTTTTAAATAATTATGGGAATGGTTCCATATATTATTCAGGGTCAAATATTCAAGTTTCTAATTCCATGTTGGAAAGGCCTGAGTTAATTATTGAAAATGCGACTTTAGAAAAATTCCTTCAAGTTATAAAGAATTCAACTTTAGAAGAATGTAATTTGGAAATTGACAATTTCACTTTATGCTCTGCCTCTGGCTCTCTATTTGAAGTGATGATTTTTTCAAATGGAAATATAAACAACAATTATTGGGGAGCCAATATAAATAATTCAGATGATTTTTTACAGATGAAACTGATTAAATCAAATGATGAATACATATTCCCTAATTTTTGGATCAATCTAAAAGTTCTTAATGAAGCTGACAATTCAGCTATTGCCAATGAAACTCCAGCAAGAAACAGATCCATAATCATATCAAAGGATTTGACAACCAGCACTGTTTATGGCAAAGATGGAAAAATTGGCAAATATTTCTCATTTAGATTAACCGATTCCAATTCCAAAGCTTTGGCAAACAAACAGGTCATAATCAATTTCAATGGAAAGAATTACTACAAGACTACTGATAAAAACGGCTATGTAAAACTTCAAATCAATTTAGCGAAAAAAGGAACTTACACTATTGTAGCTTGTTTCTTAGGTGATGACAATTATAATGCATCATTCAAGTCATCTAAGATTAAGATAAATGCCGTTAAAGCTAAGTTGAAAGTTACCAATAAGAAATATAAGCGTTCCTATAAGAAAAAGACTTTAACAGCTAAGCTCTTAAGCCCTAAAGGTAAAGCTGTAAAAGGCAAAAAGATAAGTTTTAAAGTGAATGGAAAGACTTATACAGCAAAGACCAATTCAAAGGGCATAGCTACTGTAAAAGTTAAACTCAATAAAAAGAAAACATATAAATTCACTGCCAAATTTGCAGGAGACAATACTTTTAAAGCTGTTACTGTAAAAGGAAAAGCAGTTGTCAAATAATAATTTTTTAATTAATTTGATTTAAGTTAATTTTCCATTAACTTATTTCATTCAATTATTAACTTTTTTTTATTTATTTAGCAATTTATTTAGATACTAATTATGGATTTATTTACTTATTCAATTATTCGATATGTTTATATAATCACATTATAAAATATATTAGTAATTAAACTAAAATGTGATATGCTATGATGGATTTGATTTTTGAATACTTAATTGTTTTTATTTTGCTATTTGTTGCCAATATTGCATTTTTAGCAAGAAAATCCAATTTTAATAAAAATAAATTTATTCAATTGGCATTGGCTTATGCATCGATAGTATTCATTTTATCATTCATTTGTCCTTCTTTAAACTTGAGCGAATATATTATTCCATTCATGCCTTATATTTTAGGATTAGTAAGTTTATTGATCATGATATTGGCTATACGCTATGTTAGTTTTGGAAGGAATTTCAATATTGAAAATGATAAAGTCGTGTTTTATGGAACTATCTTGTCTTCATTTATAGCTATAATTGCATTATCCTTGTGCTTAAAGTCTGAAAATTTAGCTTTAAATGCCCTTGAATTAGCCATCTTATCCATAGTTGTCATGTTCTTAGTTTATAGTATTTCTAGAATATTCAATAAAGCTAAAAGGCCTTATTATGCTGTCATTGGCGAATATATGTTTTTAGAATTCATATTTTTACTGATTTTAGCTTTGACTTTTAGCACTGTTAGAGAATTAGACTATTCGATCTTTAAATCTTTCCTTATACTGACTCCTACTTATCAGTTGATGTATGCGATAATTGCAATCCTCATAATTATGGTATTAGGAGTTTTATATAGTGATTTGGTTTTGAAAAGATTAAAAAGAAAATAGTTAAAAGAGAATTTTTAACAGAAAATAGTTAGCAGAAAATAGTTAAAAGAATAGATTATTTTATTCTATTTTCAAATAATTTATCATTTTTATTTATATTATTATTTGGTGGGAGATGAATGATACTTCAAGGTACAGGAATTTTAACTTCATTTATACATATTATTTCAGAAAGTTTGCTCGCACCTGTTGTAATTATTTTGGTTATATTCTTAGTTTATGCTATTTTAAGTCTTGGAGGATTTTTAAATGAATGGTTTACCAAAAAACCATTGAAATCTGATGGATTGGAATTATTATTGCAGGATATTTCCAAATCCAACAGTCCTGAAGAGTTAAAAGGCATTGTCAATTCAAGTGATTTATATAAGGAACAGAAACTTATTCTTGAAAAGATAGCTGATAATTACAATTTAGGTCCAGATGCAAGAAAGGCATTTGCAAGCAAATTGATTGAAGAAGAGGAAAGCAATTTGCTTAAGCTTACTTCCAAAACAGACATTTTAGTAAGATTAGGGCCTATATTCGGTTTGCTCGGTACTTTAATTCCATTAGGTCCAGGGCTTTCCGCTTTAGGAACTGGTGACATTACCACCTTAGCACAATCCTTGACAATTGCTTTTGATACAACAGTCACTGGTTTGACAATTGGTGCAATAGGCTATGTTATTTCCAAATACAGAAAGCAATGGTATGAAAGCGATTTGACTACTACTGAAACTGTTGCAGAAGCTATTTTAGAAAAATTAGGTGAATTTTAAAAGGTAGTTTAATAATTGTTTTAGGCTAACTGTCATAAGATAATATATAATAAATGTTTATTATATTAAAGAGTGGGTGTTTATGTTACGAAAAAGAAAACGTTTTAGTGATGATGGTGATGAAGATCCTATGTCTGGAATTTCAAACCTTTCAGATGCGATGTTGGTTCTTGCATTGGGATTTTTAATATTTGCTATCATGGCTCTCCAGGTAAATCCAGATATGATGGCTAAAACCCAGGAATCCCAAGCTCAACAATCTGCTTCTCAAGTAAGTACCGGAGAAGACTTTACAAGCAATGCAAGTGCAGGTGCTTCTCTTGAACAATCTGGTTATGCAGAGGTTGGAAAAGTTTATAAAGATCCTGATACGGGTAAACTGGTAATGGTTCAGGATTGACGTTAAATTCGCTTTATTTTTTCATTTTTCATTATTTTTTCATTT
>JAGCBE010000445.1 GCA_017652345.1 Methanobrevibacter sp. | reverse complement strand
TATTGTCACAACTTGTGCTTTGTACAATTATAGGTTGAACAAGCCAAAATTAAAGAGACAAATGAATTTAAGTGATGAAGAGAGAGAGCGTAGGAGAGAAAGAATGATAAAAATAAAAAAAGGAGTCTAATAAGCTCCTTTTCCTTGTTTCGCTTTCAACAGTTTTGTTATTTTACATCGAGGACTGTTCAAAGGAAATTCCTAACGTAAACTCATACTCGAATTGCAATTGCGGAGCAAATATAACCAAAAACTACGAAAAAAGCTAAATAAATTTAAGAAAATATGAGAAAAATCTCTATCATTTTGATTGCCATTATGTTGTTTTTTGCATCTTGCAAACCAACACAACAAACAATCGTGCATCATGAATATATAACACATGTAAAAGACAGTGTTGTAATGAAAGATAGCATAGTGACTATACCTAAAGAGGTGTACACTAACTTAGCATGGAACTACGAGAAACTGCATTTAGAGACTTCATTAGCTGAAGCAGATGCTTGGGTAGATAGTTGCTTCTTAAGGGGAACTATAAAGAACAAAGACAAAGCTCAATACCAATATATCACTATAGAGAAAGTGCGTGATAGCATTGTGTATGAGAAAGTACCAGTCCCATATCCTGAATATATAACAGTAGAGAAACCTTTGAACAATAAATTGTTGACTTGGGCTATATTGGCCTCCACAGGCCTTCTAGCTGCCCTTGTGTGGATTTTCAGAAAATGGATAATAAAACTATTTAAACTGTTTGTTTGAATGCATTAGAGAGGTCGAGATGACATCTCTACTTTTTCAGAATATGAATGCATAAGCAGAGTGTACACAAAACCATCAACTTTTGTATATATCTCTGCTTTTACTTTGTAATAGTCCACTCTTTCAACATCTACTCTGTCAATCATTTGCCTAACCAAAGCAATCTTCTCTTCTGTAGTGAATGAGTCATAGTCAGGAAGTTCTTTCACTGATTTGCTATCAATCATTTGCTTCAAGTTATCAGCTTCCTCTTCTAAACGTACACTTTCATTTATGTTGTATTGTTTGTCCTTTTGGAGTTGTTCAATCAGTGCATCTGCTTTCTCTTGTGACAGGCTGCCAAATATCAACCTCTCTTCAACTTTGTCAATCTTGTCTTCAGCTTGTTTAGCCTTAATTTTCAGGTTCAATATCTTGTTTACAGTGGTGTCTAACTTCTTCTTCATTTCTTTCCTTACGTCACCATCATCCATGATGTATGCTTTGTGCAATATCATTGTTAGAGTCCAGACCTCCCTGTCAATCATTTCCTGCTTTATAGAAGTCATTGGTTTGTGTTTGTAAGTGAAATATCTGTTACCAGATTTGAGACTTCCATTGAACACTAAATGCTTGCCAGTGTGTTTGTCAAATATGATTTTCTTCAACAATGCATCATCACCCAAGTGGAGTTTGTTGTTTATTTTGTTAGTCTTCCTTACTTTACAACATTTGTCAAACAACTCCTTTGAGATCATTTGTGGGTATTGGTTGTCTCCAACATACCTTTCGTCATATATAATATGAGTAAGCATTTGGTTGATATGCTTTCTTGTCTCACCTATACTACCATACCTGTCACACATCTCTTTAGCTAAAGACCATACAGAATAATGTCCTGTGGCATATAGAGTGAATGCATCAACCACAAAGTCTTTCTTCTCTTCATCAATTATGATTGTCTTGTCCTCTAATGTTGCATATCCATAAAGTACTCTTCCAATTGCTTTGCCAGTCCTTTTGTTCCTGTCTTTTGCACGTTTGAACCGTTCCTTCTTCAGCTCCATCTCACTTTCAGCCATTGATGCAAATATGCTGAACATTAGGTTAGCTGTCTGAGATAGTTTGCCATTCTCCAGCATCCTGAAATAGGGAGTGCAACAAACTAATTGGATGTTTTTTTGAATTAGATAGTCACGGATGGAGAAGAGGACAAGTTGCCTACGAGATAGCCTTGACAATTCATATATGAACACGTGCGTGATGTCCGCGTTATTGTTTATTGCTTCTTTCATTCTGTTCAAGCCATTTCGTTCTTCCTCAGACAACTTAATAGCTGACTCTTTCTCTTCAATGATTATCATGTCATCAATAGTAAAGCCTTCTTTGAATGCTTCATTTTTGATTGCAAGTGTTTGTGAGTCAAGTTCTTGCCTATCAGAACTTACACGTGAAAGTATGATACATTTGCCCATATATTCATTATTTGATGTTGCAAATATATTACAAATCCATGAAAGTTGTACATCTTCTAATGATTTATTTATCAGGGATTTAGCTTCATCAGTTGTCTGAATATATGTTCCATAGTTTTCATTCAAACAGTTTGGCTGTCCATAATACTTTAATATGTAGTCATATTCTGCTCTATATAGAGTCCATTCATTGTCTACTTCAAGCAGTATTTCTTTATTATATGTTTTGTCTTTTATTTTTCCATACTTCTTATAATATTGTCTTAAAGCTCCACCACTACCTGCATAATTGTTTTCTAAACTTTTCCAAATATGTTTGCCTATATAGATATGACCTTTTAGTTCACCACATAAAAGCGTAATCTTGTAAATGTAATAATGTTTTTCCATATTTTAAATATAGAAAACGAGTTTATTACTTTCATTTATTATGAAGTATCAAAAGTAAAAAAAGTAATAAACTCTAACTTAAGGGTTTTCAATAATCAAGCGTTCTGGACAGTCCAGCCTGATGGGATTCCGCTTTCTCCTG
>JAGCBE010000444.1 GCA_017652345.1 Methanobrevibacter sp. | reverse complement strand
TTGCTTGTATGTTATTCCAGAAGTTGAATGAATGTCAGCAACCAAATCAAAGTTTTGCTTTTTGGCATGAGGAACTATATAGTTCTTAGCAAGCTTTTGACCTCTCATTCTTAAAGTGGAATATGATCCTTTCTTGTTTGTCAAGACGATTCTATAAACATAATACTTATACTTCATACTCACTTTATTTTTTATGATTTTATAAAGTGAATCATGAATTTGATGTTCCATTGAATGCAATCCTACAACATAAGCTATTTTGTATTTAGAACTGCGGTTTCCAATAGCTCCAATGAAGTATACCTTTCCATAGCTGGTTTTTCCTATAAGCTTGCTTGTAAGCACATTGACTTTAGTGCTTTTGCTTACAGGTATGTAATTTCCTTTTCCAGCATACTTTATGGTAACGCTATAAATATTTGATTTTAAGCTAATTTTCAATTTAGCTAAACCGTTCTTTTTGGTAATTCTTGTATAGGTTTTCCCATTGATAGTTATCTTAAGGGTTTGATTAGCTATTGCCTTGCCTGCTTCTGTTTTCAAGTAAACATTTAAGCAATTGCCTTTAAAGATTCCATACTGTGCAATTGTCATTTTAGTGTAGATTGGCTTTGCAATAACTCTTAAATTCAATGTTTTTGAAGTTGATTCGTATTTGTCATCCCCTTCAAAATTCAAGGTAACCTTATAGGTTTTAGCTGCATTTGTTATATTGAATTTAGCTATTCCATTGCTGTTGGTTACTGCAGAAAGGGTCTTTCCGTTTATTGTAAGAGTTACTTTCTGATTTGCAATGGCATTTTTAGAGCTGTCTTTCAAATAAACATTTAAATATTTGTTTTTTATTGCATAATCTACAGAGCTTAATGATGTTTTTTCCAAAGTAATTTCTTCTGGAGTTTCATCATTTCCAGAGTCATCACCATTTCCATCATTTTCATTTATTGGGTTATTTGTATCTGTAGAGCATCCTGGAGTGTCTGTTTCCACGGGATTTGTGTCTGTTGAACATCCCTCTCCATCTTGAAGAACTTCATCTACTCCAATTTCATCACTTGATATCTGAGTTGAAACAGCATCATTGCCTTGATCTATTTCACTTGCAGATATGAAGTTTATGTTTATTGCAATAAATAAAATCAATAAGACATAAAAATATCGAAACATCTTTTTATTCATTTAATACCTCCTTACAGGAGTTTAAATAATTATAATAAGTCTAAAATTCATTAAATAAAAAATAAAATAGAAATAGAAAATTGAAAACAATAGCTAAAGATTAGCTAAAATTCAAATTCTCCTTCCTTAATAAAAATATATAAAACATAAGCTATAGCCAATACAACGAATATAGGTAATAGCCATGCAAATAATTTAATTAAAACTGCTACCACAATTATAATTATTAAATAAGTAATTAATTCATCGATTTTCATAGTTTTTATTTATCTTTTAATAGTATTTAAAATTTATTAACTATTTTTTAACTGATTTTAAGGAATTTTTCTCATATGATTTTATTCAATTTTTTATTTAGTTTTATATAAAATATTTAAAATTTTTATTTATAAAACTAAAAAATTTATATATCATATTAAATATATATTAAATTAATATAGTATTATATAATATAAGGCATTGATTTTTAGCTTTTAATGTAATATTATACTAAGTATTTATTCGTAAAAATGATTTTGAGAGATTTTATGACAATTTTAGTTATTAATAACAAGGGACAGTACAACCATAGGATTCAAAGAAGCCTACAATACCTTAAGATTCCTTCTCAATTGGTTAGCAATGAACTCTCTATTGAGGAGATTGAAGCAAAGGATCCTGTTGGTTTGATCTTAGGTGGAGGTCCTTCCATTGATGGTGTAGGAAATGCTGCAGAGTATATCAAGCATTTTGATATTCCTATTTTAGGCATTTGTTTAGGTCATCAGTTAATAGCTAAAACCTTTGGTGGTGAAGTTTCCACTTCAGATACTGAAAGTTATGCTCAAGTAAAGATAAACCTTTTAGATGATTCCACTCTCTTTAAAGGCCTTGAATCTCCTCTTGATGTTTGGAGCTCTCATAAAGATGAAGTCCACACTCTTCCAGAGGAATTTGACATAATTGCAAGTTCTTCCCTTTGTGATATAGAAGCTATGAAACACAAGGAAAAGGAAATCTATGGAATTCAATTCCATCCAGAGGTTCATCACACTCCTAAAGGGGAATTTATCTTTAGGAATTTTTATGAGATTTGTCAGAATTATAAAAATGAGTAAATTAAAAAAACTAAATTATATTTATTTTTCATTTAATGATAAGGGTTGATAAAATGTTTGATAATGTAGATGACTTCAAAAAGAAAGCACTTGACAATAAAGCTAACTTAAAATTCAAAAACATCAGCATTCCTATTGGTGATGGTGAACAAGATTTCAGAATCACTGGTGTTGGTGAAAAAGCTATTAAAATTGAAAAATATGTCAAATACGAAGACATGATGGATGCTGTAATGGATGGCAAAGACGAAGGTTTAGAAGCTATCATTATGGAATTTATCGAAGATTTCGAATAGATAAGCTAAATTTTTCAAAAAAATTTCTTAGGAATTAGAAATTTCAAAACATTTAAATTATTCTAAAGGTATTTTTATGTTAAGCCCAAAAGAATTTATTGAAGATGCTATAGTTAAAATCAAAGATGAAATCGGTGATGAAAAAACCATTATAGCATTATCCGGTGGAGTTGACAGTTCTGTCTGTTCAGTTCTTACCCAAGAAGCTATTGGTGACAATTTAACTGCAATATTCGTTAACCATGGATTGCTTAGAGAAGGAGAAGCAGAACAGGTTTGCAGTGTCTTCGAAGAAAGATTAAACTTCAAGTATGTTGATGCATCTGATGAATTTTTATCTGAACTTGAAGGTGTGGATGATCCTGAAGAGAAAAGGAAAATCATCGGAAGAGTATTCATTGAAGTCTTTGAAAGAGAAGCACAAGCAGTTGACGCTAAATACTTGGTTCAAGGTACCATTGCTCCTGACTGGATTGAAACTGAAGGAGAAATCAAGACTCACCACAACATGGCATTGCCAAGCGGTATGGTTTTAAAAGTAGTTGAACCTGTAAGAGACTTATACAAAGATGAAGTAAGAGAAGTCGGTACTGAATTAGGCCTTCCTGACAGCATCGTACAAAGACAACCTTTCCCAGGTCCAGGACTTGGTGTAAGAGTTGTTGGAGCTTTAACAAGAGACAATTTAGCTGTTTGCAGAGCTGCAGATGCTATCGTTAGGGAAGAAGTGGAAAAAGCTGGATTGGATAAGGAATTATGGCAATATTTCGCAGTACTCACTGACACTAAAGTAACCGGTGTAAAAGGTGATGAGAGAGACTTCGGTTATCTCATTGTAATCAGATTGATCAGTTCTGTAGATGCAATGACTGCAACTGTTCCTGAAATGCCTTGGGATGTAATCAGAACCATCTCCAGAAGAATCAC
>JAGCBE010000443.1 GCA_017652345.1 Methanobrevibacter sp. | reverse complement strand
CATCATCGTATTTTTTAGGGTCTTTGGTGTAAAGTCCATCAACTGCTGTTAAGTTAACTAAAAGGTCTGCTTGAACATACTCTGCCAAGATTGCAGATACTGCATCAGTACTGTGTGCAGGTTCAGTTCCACCCATCACAACTATTTTTCCACTTGCAGAAAATTCCAAAGCTTCCTGGAAGTTATGAGGCACTCTTTGATAAGCTGCATCACCAAGTGCAAGCAATAAGAGCTTTGCATTCACTCTGGTAACTTCTATTCCAATATCATCACATTTTGCCTCTCCAGCACCGAGGTCTCTTACAACTCCAATGTATTCCCTTGCAGGTTTTCCACCACCTACAACAACAAATATCTCATGCTCTTCGCTTTGTTCCTTCAAGAGCTTTGCATATTCCTTAAATCTTTCAGCGTTGTAATCCTGTAATAATATTGATCCTCCAATAGCAGCTACAATTCTCATAAGTTCACCTTTCAATTAATTTTTTCAATTCATAACTTAATTTTGTTATAAACTGATTTTGTTATAATTTATCTATTTAATTATATTTAAATTTACTATCGGATTTTACTATCGGATTGCTCTAAACCAACTGAAATTTTCTCCACCATAGTAACTTACTAAAATGGATGTGACTGTTGCAAGAATTAGGATTATCAATGCAGATTGAGGAGCAAAGAATGCGAAGAATGCAATAGCCAATATGCATAATAAATAGAATATCGCTTTTGTATTGCTTTTTCCATTATCATTTAGAATTGTTAGAATACCTAAAACTATTGGAGCGAAAATGAGTCCAAGTATTATCCATAAGCATTCACCTAATGGAACTAAATTGTAAACTGGCAAATGAAGCAAATCCATGTAAAGGTAAGCTTCCAAAACAGTCATGACAAGTCCAAACACTCCACCAGCTATTGCTTGAGCCATTGTATGCTTTTTAAGTGTAAATCTGCTCCAAATCAGTACCGGATATAATAATCCAACAATTGCTCCAAGTGGCCCGAGAAGCATGATCAATGCGGCTACCGGCCCTGTAAGTCCAGTTGTATGGATACTGATCTTCCATTTATAGGTAATGAGCAATACAATAAATGTGTTCACTGCATAACAAAGTATTAAAACGGTTAAAAAATTGGAGACTCCAAGAGTCAATGCAATTGCAAAACCTACTAAGTAAGACAATATTCCTACAATAAGAGGAACGAAACGATCTTCCCTATTGGAAATGTCCTTGTCTGTATTCAATTTCTTTGCCCAATAGAGAGTGATTGCCATTGGCAAGATGGATGCAAAGATAAGTGAAATCAGTTCTGTTATGATGAATTGGGTCCAATCAAAGCTGAATCCACTTGTAAATGGTATTCCATCACATGCAAGGATTATACAAATAATCAAAAACAATGGAATTGTAATGATTGGAGGATTTGTAAAAATAGATATAGTATCAGCTATTTTAAGCTTCCTTTCATCAGTTTCATCATATCTGTTCTCCGTATTGATGTTTTTTAGGCTAAACAATTACTTTCCTCCGTTAACTTAATAAAAATAGTCTTATAAATAGTTTTATTTAAATAATCTTATATCTTTTCAATTATTAATATTTTCTTAAAAAATTCTAATTTTCATCATTACTTATATAAGTAACTTATGCCAATATATAATATATTATATCAATTTAAGGTTATTATTATGGTTTGACAGAAGTTTCTATTTTATGAATAATTTTCTATTAAAAATTATGGATGGATTAATTTTTTCTATGAAGATTTTATTTAAAGTTTTGAATAATCTTAAATTATATTGTTTTATTTTAATTTTTTATACTAATTACTTATCAAAAATTATTTATCAATTTTATCAGGTGTTATGAATGAGTGAGGTATCCTCAAAGGAATTATATGAATTTAAAAAGTCT
>JAGCBE010000056.1 GCA_017652345.1 Methanobrevibacter sp. | reverse complement strand
TTATGTAATAAATTATATGGATACAATGTATTATGTAATAAACTGTATTGATACAATGTATTATGTAATAAATTATATGGATACAATGTATTATGTAATAAATTATATGGATACAATGTATTATGTAATAAATTATATGGATACAATGTATTATGTAATAAACTGTATTGATACAAAAAAACTACTACTACAGTAGTTGTAGTAGTAGTTCCTGTGTAGTAGTTCCTGTTCGTTTTTATCTGTTTATTTCGTTGTGTTCCTTTTTTCTTAGTTTGTATAGTAGTAGTTCCTGTTCCTGTATTTGTTCCTTTTTTCGTTGTTGTAGTTCCTGTAGTTCCTGTTCGTTGTATAGTGGTTGTTCGTATTTGTTTTTTAGTTCGTGTAGTAGTTCCTGTTCGTGTTGTAGTCTGTGTAGTAGTTTTTGTTTTTTGTTTATTAGTTCCTGTAGTTCCTGTAATGTTCCTTGTTTATTCGTTTGTGTATCTGTTCCTGTTGTTCGTTCCTTGTTTTTTCGTTCCTTGTATATGTTGTAGTATTTTTGTATCAAATGTTTAGATATTGTTTTTATCTTATTTGATACTTGTGTATTTTTGTTGTTGTAGTTGTTCCTGTTTTTTGTTCGTTGTTCGTTGTATTTGTTTATTAGTTCCTGTATTTGTTCGTTTGTTCCTATGTAGTAGTTGTATATCTTTTTTTGTAGTTCGTGTTCCTTTTTTGTTCGTTCCTGTAGTTGTTTTTTGTTGTTTGTAGTTCGTGTTTGTAGTAGTTCCTGTAGTTCCTGTAGTAGTTCCTGTTGTTCCTGTATTTGTTCGTATAGTTCCTGTATTGTTTTTTCGTATCTTTTTTGTTGTTGTTTGTTTAGTTTTTGTATATCCTGTTCGTTGTGTTGTTCCATTAGTTCCTGTAGTTGTTCCTGTAAGGTTGTAATATCTGTTGTTGTTGTTTGTATCTGTTTTTGTAGTTGTTCCTGTTCCTTTTTTCGTTCGTTCCTTTTTTCGTTCCTGTTTTTTCGTTTGTTGTATATCCTGTTCGTTGTGTTGTATAGTTTTTGTATTAGTTCCTGTTCGTTTAGTTGTTCCTGTAGTTCCTTTTGTTCGTTTTTGTATTGTAGTTGTTGTTGTTCCTTTTTATCAATTAAGTATTGTATTTTTGTGTATGAATTGGAATGTATCTTTTGTTGTTCGTTTAGTTGTTCGTTTAGTAGTTCCATAGTTGTTTGTAGTTCCTGTTGTTCCTGTTCGTTTATATGTTGTAGTATGTAGTTTGTGTTTAGTTTATCCATAAAATTTATATCGTAGTTTTTATTCGTTCCTACTGTGTTTGTTGTTTGTTCGTTTGTATCAAATAGTTGTAGTTTGTTGTTTTTTATGTTTTTGGATATATTACTAAGTATGTAGTATTTGTTGTGTTTTTTTATCTGTTCGTTGTTTGTTGTTCGTTGTTCCATTTGTTTTTGTATCAGTTGTGTTTTTGTTCGTTCATACTCAATACTTTTTAGTATATCCTGTTCGTTTTTTCCTATATTGACTATTCAAAAATACTGTTGTATTAGTTCCTGTTCCTGTTTGTTTTTTTCGTTTAGTAGTTGTAGTAGTTCCTGTTCGTTTAGTTGTTCGTTTGTTTTTTGTAGTTCCTGTAGTTGTAGTTCCTGTTCGTTGTATAGTTTAAAATCTCACAGTTTGGGATACTGTTTTTTTAGTTCCTGTAGTTTTTGTTCGTGTTCCTGTTTTTGTTCCTTAGTTAGTTTTTGTTTTTTCTTTTTTGGTTGTTCCTGTAGTAGTTCCTGTTGTAGTTGTTCCACTACAAATTTTTTGTTGTTTGTTTGTTCCATAGTTGTAATTGTTTAAAATATAAAAAGTTCCAAATATGGATACAGATACAATACTAATTTTTTTTGATATATCAATACTTTTTATATGGTTGTTTGTTTGGAATAAAAACAATACTACTATACAATAGTTTTTGTAGTTCGTTCCTATAGTTCCAAATAAAAACAAACTACTACTACAAAAATAAACTACTACAAAAATAAACTACTAAAAAAAGGACGGGATACCAGCCCCAGAGCCCCTTATACGTGGTTTTTGGGTGGGTGTTAGACCTTTCATTAGAAAACTGTCAAAAAGAGAAATTGCCTTTCATTAGAAAATTACTAAAAAGTGTGGCCCACATACCAGAGATAATTTTCTAAAAATGTCAACCATTTTTGGGCCAATAAAAAAAGAGCATCCTTGGGTAAAGGAATGCTCTTTCTAAAAATATTATTGGTGCTCTCTTTTAGAAGGGCTCTGTATTATATTTTACCTTTGAAATAGAGGAATGCCAACTTAGCTTCACCAAACTTTCTCTTAGCTATTTGGAACGGTCATCCTTCTGGCCTTCCCTTTCAGCTAAAGTCCCTCACTATATTTAAGCGCCTACTGTATTTATATCAATGTGTTTCTTTTCAATCTTCTGTTATGCTATCTTGTCCTCTACGTCTATACTCTGGGTAGAGGGCTTCTAATACATCCATCACTGGAATAGCGTCAATCTTATCTAATGTGTCTAATGTATCATTACGAGAGAAGCGCTTCTTTGGTTTGGGTTTTAATTTTGGTATTCTCTTTGGAAATACATTCATATTAAATTCGTTAGCACATATAGCGTCGTTAACATCTTTGTGTCAACAGAGGGCGTCTCTTACATCGTACAAATGTAATGGAGTGTATGGTATCTTCTTAATATATTCCTCTGCTGCCATATCGTTATCCACTAGAATATATATGTCATATATTTTATTTAGCTTCTCTATATCAATAATGCAATGTGGCAGGTTATTAATCCCTTTAAGACCAATTAAGTTATAGTCATCTGCATATGGGATTATTGATAGAAAGTCAATTTCTCATTCTACAATGAGGATAATGTCTTTATCTTTGTCTCGTCAATTAAGGAAGTAGCGACCTGTGCTACCATATTCTGTTTTAGACTTAGCATCATTTTCTTTTGGATTAATGAAGCGTTCTTGTCGTCAATGTTGTCAATCAAATGTATATAAAGGAACACAGAATGAATTGTCCTTTAGCTTGCATTTGTTTTGGATGTAGGAACTGTCTAAACATCTTCTGGAGACATAGTTTAGAAGGGCATCTCATATCATTCGGTAGTTATATTAGATGGTAAATTAGGTGTGTAGTCTCTGAATGAGCAATGTCACAAATCGTCTGTGAATGTTATTCTATAAAATACATCTTGTCGCCTTCTCTGTTGTGCCTCTGCTATTTTTCTGCATTGTTCCTTTGCATCTTCATTTATTCTTCTTGCTTTAAATATTTCACAGAATGTTTCGTCGCTCTTTTCTTTATCTCAGTCTTTTTGTTTTCGTAGGATTAATACTGGAGACGAGATATGTTCAATAGCACTACTATCTGCTATATCTGATAGCCGTGGTTCGTCTCTTGCCATTCAATCTATTTGTCTATTCAACTGTTGCATAGCTACGATAGCAATATCCTTTTCTATAGCAATGTCTTTTAATGAAACCATAACCTCGTGCATCTGTTCATTTCTCTTGTTTCATTGAGCATTAATCATTCATAACCAATCTATAAATACTACTTCACATCATTCGTCTGCCATTTGCCTTATTGTTGAGATAATATCATCCAAGTTAAAGCAACCGTAGGCAAGCATCAATTTATCTATCTTTTCCTTAGCCTTGGCTCAATAGTTCTTTAAGTTTTCTATATCTCGTTCACTAAAGCTATCACTATAAAAGCTACCTAGATAGATATTACATTCTCTACTCATCATTCTATCTAACATATCTTCCTTTGTCATCTCCAGGGTTATAAATCAAACCTTACGGTCTTCTAACATATTCAATGCCATATCAATTCATAGCGTCGTCTTACCTACTCATGTTCTAGCAGCTATGGTCATAATCTCTCACGAGAACACTCAATATAGTCTGCTATCTATGTCTCTGAAACCAGTAGGTATAATTTTAGCTTTTAATTCTCATTTAGCTCTTTTTCATAAACCCTCATAGTAATCCTTGGTAGTAACTACAAAGTTTTTATTTTCTGTTTTTTCTGTATCCAAATCCTGTACTAGGGTTTTGGCGATAGGAAGTATGTCTTTTGCTTCCCTACCCTCATCCGCCATTTGTTGTAATAGCGTTAACATATTTTGTAAATTATTCATTGTGTTTTATGGTAATGGAAGTAAAGCTACATATAGAAATAATATCATCCAGCTTGAACGACATTGTTATCGCTCTTAGGTTTGGTAGCAACCTGCTTTTTATATTTATTTGGCCATATTCATTGATATGGACCTGCTATTGCTGAATTTAATACATCTATTTTTTGTTCATCTGTATCTCGTGTATTAAGTGTAGTAATGAAAGCTTTTATTCATTTATCTGTTTGCTTATGTAGTTTAGTTCATTTCTTAACCTCATCAAAGTCCATTATTAGATTAACAACTGTATCGCTATATCATTCATCTATCATTCTTTGTCTTAATCTGTTTATAGCATCTTGTTTACTTAACACCTTACCATCAACATCTCACTTATTTTTTTTCGCTACGGCAACTTTTTTCTCTATGTCTCAGCGAGTTGCGTCAGCAACGAGCGCAATACTTTCATTTTCATTTTCATTAACATTATCATTTACATTATCATTTACATTTACATTTACATTAGGTTGTTTTTCATTTAACCACTGGTTGTTTTCAAATCAACCACTGGTTGTTTTATATTGATTTGTTAGGTCAGACCACTGTTTCTTTGCATTCTGGTTTCATCTTGGTGCTCATCATCTTTGACCATCAATGAACCTTTTATTATTAGCATCAATTTGTGGTTTGGCCATAACAAAGATAGCGTATGCCATAGAATTATTTTCTTCTGGCTCCTCTCAATATATTCAGTACCTTACTATGTACCTATAAGCTTTAAACTGTTCCATCTGGTCTGGTATTACATCTATACCATCTATAAAGCTCTTGTAAAAAACGAAACTATCTCTCTCCATCTTTATTTTGCTAAGTGAAGTAAAATATCTTCCCTATTCTCGGAAGTTGTCATAGCTCTAAAGCATTCTAAATCAAATCAATCTAGTCGCCTTGATAATCAAGCCATACCATCAAGTACACGTTCGTCGTCTCATGATAGCATTCTTTCAATGTCTGATATTCTACCCTCACAGTCATCATAAAAGTCTCACAGTACATATTGTTGGTTCATTCTAGGTATACCATCAAATGTATGAGCCTGTTTGTAAAATTCATACTCGTCTTTGTTAATCCGTTTCTTTGCGATAGCTCTTGCTGTCTTTGCATCGCAATCAAATGTTGAGATTAGTTTTTCAGATAGTTTCTGTCTTAATTCCTCAAACAAGAAGTTGTCTCAATCATCCGCCCCTTGTTTGCTTCAGCTAGCGTACTTTCTTTTGTACTTAGCTGTAAATGGAAATGTGGTCCTGTTTAGGTCGGCCATCATTTCTTCGTTGTCCTTGTTTTTAACGATGAACATAAGAACATCATCGTAAGTAATTTCTTTTTCCATAAGTAAATAATTAATAAATAAATATTATGTGTTAAATAAAAAGCCCAATATCCAAGGGCTCCTGTTGAATTGTATCTCTATGTTAGGGAGCCAATCCAACACAAAGATATTAGGCTTTTTATTCTGTACATCACCATCGTTAGATGGCGTGGTACATTCTGTACACAACAATGTTATAAATATATGCATTATAAATGCAACACATTTTTTAATTATGATAACTTTGGGTTATCACAAAATATTCATCCCCTTGTATTTTTTGATTATATTTTTTCTAACAAAAATTATAACATTTTCTTTTAGCCCAATTACTATGTACCATTTCTCAAATATGTCAATACAATTATTTTTATTTTGCTCTGCATTTTGATAATCTATATATGATGTAGGACAGGAAAAATATATACTAATTTAAAAATTTATTTAAAGAAAAATTATATAGAAACACTAGGTCTGTTTGTCATCAAAAATAAAATAAGACACACACAATGTGTTGGGTGGCACATCTGTCCATCGGGAACATTTTATATTCAAAATAGCAAATGTCGTTACGAAACGAACTGGCAAAATGAGAAATAATACAAAACCCTTCTCGTACACACATGGCCTACAAGATAGCGGCGGAGAAAAAAGCTGAGATACCTGTAGACGAAAAAGAGGCATGGAAGCAGCTATGTGCGGAGAAGAAGGCTGAGCTATGAGAGGAAGCGTTCAAGAAGTGGAAGCTACATGAGCTATATGAGAAGAACAAGGCTAAGAGGATAGAACAACAGTTACGTAAATACAGACAGGAGAAAGAGGAGACGGAGAAAATGTTTAAGGAGGTAATGGATGAGGTGTGGTGAAATGTCCCAGAATATATGAAGATAGATGACTACTACATGGATAAATATGCAGAGGACGACAAAGGCAGCGATTGAAAATATAAATATTATTGGTGGTGTAGTAGGCTCAACTTTATGAGGACGAAGGAATTTAAAAACATTGAGCAACCAGTTAGGATAGCGTGGAGAAAGGGTTTTAGTGAAATGCTGTCAAACTTGGGCAGGATACAGGACCAAGCTTATCTATATCTCAAGCCACATATAGACGAGATAGATGTTAAAACATTCAAGCTGGCATGGAAGCAGTTTTTCACAAAGAAACCAATGTGGACTGCAAGCTGAAAGATGTTAGAGTTAGTTAATGCTTCCTCTATATCTCAGAACCAATTATTCAGTGTAGCATCTGCTATGCTGAGGGATAGGTACATCTGTTCTGAGGTATATATGGGTAGGGTTAGCTACCTTGTGGGGGACATAATAATAACGCAGGGGGGAAACATCCTTCGTCCTTGTCTTGAGAATAACCTTCCTTGGCTAACTGTAGATACGGTTGAGCAACTGCATGAAGACAGGAAGAAGCGATTAAAGAAAGAATTAGATGAGATACCTGTTTACATTCTATGGGACACATATCTGATTAAGATGAAACCAAACGAATGGGAGACGGAATATTATCTAGTTCCAACATCAAAAAATTTTAGCTGATAAGAATAAATAATGTATTGACGACTATATAAAGATTGGGATGACCAGCGTGGGCTATTCTATAATGGGGAGAAGGTTAATCTAAAATATTGCCTAGACCCTAAGGAGGCTGAGGAATGGTTTGAGAAACATAAGAGGCTTATGGTTATGGTTACTGTTAAGAGACCGCCTAACCTAGAGATACCTGTTCAGCTACCTCTAGGTACAGATAAATTACTTAAGCAAGACATTGACACCAGGTTCTTAACCTATATTACAAAGGGTGCTGTGTCAACCAGAATGGAGCTTATCCTTAACCGCTTTATGGACAGATACCATCTGAGCAAGGATGGTGTGTTCTATAGGAGAGAGGACGAAGATGATAGTGCATTGAAGAGCACAAGGAACGTTCTTGCTCTATGTATGATGAAAGATATAATTCAATGAATATTTAGGGTGACACCATTAAGGATACCTATGTGAAAGAACAAGAAGAACTTGAACAAGACAGAATATATTGAGTGGGACATATGAGAAGACTTTAGTATAGAGTACGAAGTACAGGGAACTAAATACCAAACAAACCTTTTCGGTGTATATAAGCCAAAGCTTTTTGAGGCTATGCTTGCGGATACTGGGAGACAGTTCAACGGGTTTTGCCTACAGAATTGGCAATTGATGGTGTGGCTGCTTAGTTGATGAGTTACCTATGTTATTTGACCTAGGTGAGGATGAAAAAGTTTGTACATCAACTGAGATATGTCTTGATATTTACTTAAAGAGATAACAGATAATAACGAAAGGGTGCAGGAATGGACACAGCTATATATGGGACTTAGCCAGAAACAGAATGCACCATATATGGTTTATGCGCAACAGATGCTTAATAACCTTATAGACCTGCCAAGCTTCTGTAATAAGCTGTCAGATGGTACTGGGCTATACATCCTAGACTGAGACAAACAGAGGAAGCTTGAATATGTGACTACAAACCAGAACGACCCGACACGTAGTAGGAGAACGAGAAAATTTGTGTGAGATGAAGCTGACTACTTAGATTGGGATTATGTGGGTACTGCTATGTCAACTGCTGATAGTTTAGTTACACTTATTTCAACTATTGGGCCAAACACACAGGCGGGTAACTTTTACAGGGGTTGGCTTAACGCATATAAGAACCAGAGAAACTATGAGCCAATAGATGTGCTCATCCATGACATATGGATTAAGTATTGACTACATCTATGTAAGAGCAGAAATGATTATATAAGAAAGATAAAGAATGGGGACTTTGAGAAGATGAGGGCAGAGTTTATACAGCGTCGTCCAGAGGTAGCGTTACATTACACTATGGATGATGTACAATTTTTAACTGAAGAACAGAAAGATGCACAAGTTACAAGAGTGCTCAATGCCAGAGGTTACGATTACATGTTGGCTGAATACTACGGAGAATATTCAACAGACCAAACGGTATTTAATGTTGATTGAATACAACAACAATGCCCGACTGATTGCGATTACCGAGCCTTAGGTTATGACGAAGCTGATACATTTGACAACCCAGGTTTGTGTGTATTAGGATGTAAGGATGGAAAATATTATATAAAGGAAACACAAAACTTGTCTAAAGAGAGCAACCAAAGGTTTGCCAAAATGAAGGAAGTTATCCAAGGATATAAAAACACCGGGAAACCACCCTACTTGATAATCGATGCAAGTAGATGAGGGGCCGCAGCTAGGGAGCTATGATTATTATGAATGCCTTGTGATATGCTTATCAAATGGACAGGTAATGTTACCTACCAGCCTTGAGCTAGGCACAATGTTGGTAAAGCTTGGTGTATTGAAATGATTAAGAGTAGTTTCTTTGACACCAACATTATCTACATTGACCCAGCTTGTTATTGAGATGGCGGTTTAGTGGAGGAACTTAGCCACTTCAAGAAGCGGGGTGCTTCAGCTAGGTGAGAGAAGAAGATACATGATGACCAGGTAGCAGGAATGTTGCTTGTGTTATACTTTGCTTGGTTCCATGACCAGCTAGCAACGAAAGATGTGTCTGCTATTACTAACCAGAAGAGCAACCAGCAGATAGTGGAGGAGCTATGGGCTGAACGCTTTCAAAAACCAAAGGAGACTACATCCACATTTTTAGACAATCTTAAGAACGGATTGTTCTAAAGTTATAGTAAAACCTTTAAATTTTATAATCTAAATATAGAAGAAATGTTGATAGAAAGAAAACAAGATGTGTTAAAAACACTTGATAAAAATTATGTAATGATAAGAGATGAGGACGGGGAACTGTTGTGCCTACTCGGTAGAGACGATGAATGATATTTCGTATACTCATGGGAAGAATATAGATTTACCAAAGCTCAAGCAGAGGCCTTGTTAGATAAGGCGGCATGAGTTGCTATTACTCCTGTAGTGGATGAGAAGGTTTATGAACAATACAAGGAACAGCTAGAAGAACAGGAGAAGAAGATTAAAGCGCAGATAGAGGACGACTACTTCAAGGAGGAATAGTTTATTTTTAGTAAATAATATAAATGGGTATTATATGAGATATAACCAAAGCCATTAAGGGTGCTGCTAAATCCGTAAAAAACTTTTTTACAATAAATGACGACGAACCGTCAACTGTAGAAACACCACAGACATTAAATCAACAAGTAAATACATGAACAATCAAAAGGATGCCAACAAATAATGTTGGTTCTTTTGCTAATAATTTAAACCAGACAACTCCGTTTTCTTCTCAGAATGGAAATATTTTAACATCTACAGATAGCGTGGATAATAAAGACGATATGGCCGAGAATAAGTCTTTCAAGGACAAGGTGAAAGACTGGTTTTCTAACGCTAAACAGGATGTGTCTAATTTCTTCACTAGAGAAAACGCCAAATCAAAAATGAATGAGGAATATAATAAAGATAAAAAGCATGTATTCTTATGATATAATCCAATTTTGTCTTCTGCGTATGAGCTGAAACCAAAAGATGAGGGGGCGTTTAATGAGAGATTAAATATGTATATACAGGAGATAAATGATGCAAATACGTATGAAGAACAATTAGCTGCACAAGATAGATTTATAAATGATGTTAAATGACAGTTTAAATCTAGCAGGGTGGCAGTAAGGCCAGAGGGCTCTTCTCCTGTTTGATTAGGTTCCAACTACGTAACAAAAGATAAATTTACTGATGATGAATTAGAGACATTAAAAAACAATAATATATGAAGCTGAGATTATGATGTGACCAAAGAAGATATATTAACATATCTTAGCACTATTAGTGATAATGAACAATTATCCAGTAATCTTTCTTTAAAATACAAAGATGATTTAAATAAGTATCGTAATCCAAAGGAAGCTGATTGAGACGAGGAAATAAACGAGATAGTATGAAACTTTAGAGATAAAATTTTTGGAGACTGAACAATTGAGGCAAAGACTAAGAGCGTTCTTAATTCTGAGGTAGTTGGTGCTGCTATAAGAAATTATAATGATATAGCACAAGACTTTACAAATAGGGCGTTGCCTTCCATAGAATACCTTAAAAAATATGCAGATGAAGCAAAAGAGACACCAGAGCTTCAAAGAACGCAGGCTCAGTTAGATATTATAGATGCATATAACACTGCGGTTAAGCTATTTAATCAATGAGCCGTTAATAGAAAGAATTATATAATGCGTGAACTTAACGAATGAGTTAAGGATTGAAATATAGTAGATGCGTTAGATAGGTTTGAAGATTGAAGTAGCTTAAATGATGTGTTAACAGATTGAATGTTTGAAATTAGTTGATTAGAAAGAAGTTGACCTAGATGGATGGATATATCTGATATAGACATAATTAGAAAGTATACAAACGAGGCCGTATATAATTATAAGAAGGCTACGGAATGAAACGTTGCTAAGAGAGTGTGGAACTGGCTTGAACATGTGGAAGAACCAATATGATTTGCACTATGAGAAGCGGGACAACAGCTAACTGTATGAACCATTAATTTCTTTAATATGTTTACTGGTAAGTGACAAGCCGCTACATCTGCATATCTTGATAGTGACTTTAGTGTATGAAAACTTATAGAAACAGACGATGGTGCAAATATGAGGACAATTAAAAAGTATGCATTACAATTTTTAGAGTATGCACCAGAATGAATTGCTAATATTATTCCAGATATTGCGTTAATCGCCGCTAGCTGATGAGGTAGTGCACCATTATTGCTTAGAAAGGTATGACAACTATCTAAAGTTTCTAGGCTTGTTAAGGTGCAGAAGGCCGTAGAAGATGCAAGAAAGGCTTATCAAGTTGTAGATAAGACACTAACTTGATTGGAAAAAGTTGGTAGAATATGAGAAGAGCTGGGGAACATAAACACTAGATGGAAAAGAACAATAAATATTGCTGATAGAATATTAACTCAAACTGCGATATGACAGCATATGGATGCGCAGCTTTCTACATTTGATACTGAGCCATATTCTACTACATCATTTTGGTTATCTATCTGATGAAGTTTATTGTGAGATATATTACCAGAAGCAAAAGACCTTTATTGAATATTTAGAAATTGAACTAAATGATGAAAGGCATTAACTAAGTGAACTTGAGTTTGGGATTTGGTTGACTTTATAAGTCAGAGTGATGAAAACGCAAATGCCATTGCTAGTGCTATGTGAAAAAGAAAGGCTACATTTACCGAACAAGAGCTAAAAGATTATGTTAGAACGTTCGCTCAAGTAACAGATGCGGCAAAGGTGGCATACGAATGACTATCTGCAGAGGGAAAGGTTGCAGCAAACCAATGGACGAAAGAGCTTATGTATAATTATGTAAAGCAAAATTACTGAGCTAATTCAATGGTATGAAAGGCTGTTAGGGATATACTTGTAAACAAAAACACAAGTCCAGCGGATATAATTAAATATACTTGAAGTATTCCTGGTATAGTAGAAATATGACCATATAAATCTGTTATTAGACTTACACATTGAACATTGGCTTGAGTTGAGGCTAAGGGTTGATGATTTTATTCTGCGGCGCTAGATGCTGTTGATGGTTGATTTGGCGATAAAGTTATGCGCTGATTTACATATAAAGATATACAAGACTTATCTAAAATAAAATGATATGAAGACACATTTAAAAACAGAGATGAATTATTTAGAAAGGTTGAAAGCAAGGCAAAAGATTGAAGTACCATTGAAAGATGGTTTCTAACGGAAAAATGATTAGATAATTTTTGATTGGAAGCAAAAAACTTAACTCTTGATAGTTTATGAATTAGTTTAAGTGAGGCTGAAAATGTTAAAGAAATATTAAAGGAAAAGATGGCATGACTTAAGTGAAGTAAACTTTCTGAAAATACCATAAACGAATTGGCAGATGGTGGATGATATAACGAGGTTGTTAAAGATGTAAAAAACGTTTTATGTGATTAATATAAATAAATGGCAGTACAAGATTGTGATAAAGTATCAAATATTGTAGCTATAAGTATATTAGCTTGAGATGACGACTTAGCAAAAAAGGTTGCTGAGTTAAGCAGGGTCAAAAATTATGCCCAAACACAAAGTGCAAGATTGAGAGAAGCGTGAGAAAAAATAGACATTGCAACATGAAAAAATACGAACGAATTGGAACTTATGTGAAAGTCTGCCGAAATAAAAATTGATGCAATCGTTCAATCTCGTATATTAAAGTGAGATGCATGACAAGAGGCTTATATGGAATTAGCTAGACAAATAGATAATACTAAAGATAGTCTTATGGGGTGAGTTACACTTTTGGAAAAGGTTAGAAACGCACCAGCCCTTGAGTTGGATGATATAGCTAGACTTTGGGATGACACACTAGATACATCTGCAGCCATGAAGGAGATGGAAGATACTATATCAAACTTTGTTGCTAGTGGTTATTCTATTTATAGGGCTTATCATGTAATTGAGGATACTAAAAGTACATTATCTAAAAAAATTAAGAATGCAAGAGCGGAAATAAAGGACGCTTGAAAGAAACTAGAAAAGTGAAATATAACTAAAGATGAATTTGATAAAATTAAATGAACTAAGGAAAGCGCTATAGAAGGTTGGCAAAAGGAGAGGGATGAAATAGATGAGGCTATAAGTAAAGGATACAAACAGGCAATTAAAAAAATTAAAGAATGATGAAACCCATCATGATTTGTGAAATTAGATGATGAATGGAAGGCAATCAAAAAAATATATTGAGACGAACCAGAGAAGGCATGAAGAGCATGGACAAACTATATCATGGCTAGAGAAATAATAGCTTGATGAGAAATGGCTGATGAAGTGCTAAAGGTATTAGAGAAAGAATGACAGAATTTGACTTGACCAATTACGCAAGAATGGATAGCTAAGTGTGATGACTTAGATACATTGCTTGCTAGAGCATTTACAAATACTGAACAACTATGTATGGACTGAAACTTAAGGGCTGTATATAGGGAAAAGTTAACTAAATTGGCTGCATGAACAGAACTTGATGATACAAACATAGCTAAGGTTAATTCATTAATTAATACATCATTATTTGCTGAGGAAGGAGCTACACTATCTGATGTGATGTTAAACAACAGAGCCTTCAGAAGCATGAAAGATATGGGTTATAAGGTTACTGAGGAAGACTGATGAAAAATACTTAAATCCTTAGAATGACTTGCTGAAGATATAGCTGATGGTGAATTAGGTACAACGATAAAAATAGCATGAAATGATGTGAGTATTGAAGATACAATTCAGTTGATATATGATATAACTTGAGATAAAAACATTATAGCTTTAATGGAGCTAAAATGCTTTCCATCATGAAGCATTCTTGATATTGCTACACAAAAGCTTTTATGAAACAATACTGAAGCAAAGAACATTATGAGGGCATTATTCAAAAAATGAGAGGAGGGAGAAAAAATAAAGAACGCTCGTTGAATAAGTCTTAAGGCTATTACATGATGGGACGTGTCAGATTGAACTAAGGTTTGATATTTCAATTACAGGGATTGATTATATATAAAGGATGAGCTTAGTTGAGCTAAAGCTAATCTTATGGATAAGATAGCAGACAGGAACAGAATGAGATTAAGCGAAACTGATTTTACCGATTTAACTACAACAAAGGAATATAGTGAAAAGGCTGTAGAAGAGCTGAGAGGAAAAATAGAGAGTGAAATAACATGAGGTTTTCTTATAGTAAATGATGGTAGACGGGCAGATAATCCGTTGCTTAGGGATGCTATTGCTCCATTAATTAAGGATAAAAAGATTACAATAATATATCCTAAGTGATGAGCATCTTCAAGTTTTGTAGCAGAGAATGGTAGTCTATATTTTAAGACTACAAATAAAGAACTATTTGACGATATATCTTGAACTATATCCATCCAATCAATGTGACAGGTTAGGCCAACAAGAGAAATGATGGCCAGTGCTGTTGAGAGCAGGACAGGAAGAAACCAAGATAAACTTAGATACCAGGCGACATATTGAGATGAGGCGGTGGATAATTTAGGTAATGCACTTTCAGACCAGCAAGTAGAATATTTCGCCAAGTCCTCAATTAGAGACGAGAACTGAAACTTAATTAAAGTATATCATGGTACAAACGCTATATTTGATGTATTTGACATAGAAGCATCAAGAAAAAGCGCTGACATACAATGACTATTCTTCTCAAGTAATATAGATGAAGCAAGATGATATTGAGACAATGTTGGCGAGTTTTACCTTAATATCGTAAACCCTGCAGACTATGATACGGCATATAAAGTGTTTGATAAATACAGACAAATCACAAATGGATGAGCCATGGCTAGACAAGAGCTTATTGATATGTGATATGATTGAATAATTAAATGAGATTGAGAGTATGTTGCGTTTTATTCAAATCAAATAAAGTCTGCAGATAATCAACTGCCAACATATGATAATAGATATAAGTTTGATATGGGTTATCATTGAAGCCAAAGGGAGCTTGATGAGTTTGACTTAGCTCATTCTTGAGAGTGAGAGTGATGAGCAGCTTATTGATATTGAGTATATCTAACTGACACACGTGAAGTTGCTGGTAAATACGCTAGTGCAGACTATCAAGCATGATACACGTTGTTGTATGATTGAAAGCCAATAAGAGATGTAAACCGATGAGATAGGGAATGAAATGA
The DNA here is from genome assembly GCA_017652345.1 of Methanobrevibacter sp. The sequence goes on along the minus strand of JAGCBE010000056.1, from coordinate 5,817 downwards.
CGTGATGAGGGAAGTATTTAATAGGGTTGTCAGATGAAGCTCTTCTAAGGATGCATTTAATGCTACTAAAAATTATTATACAAAAAGGTTATGAGAGTTAAAAGCAGTAAAAAATAAGACCAGTAAAATAAGAAGGGAAATAACTTCTATAAATAAAAAAATGGACACACTCAATGCTATGAACCCAGAGTGATTTACTGCAGAGTATACTCGTAGACATATATATACCGTTGAGTTTCCTGATGATAATTGAACTAATTATATACATCGGTGAGAGCAGGTGTGAAGTGATAGGGTAAATAGTATTATATCTTCTCTTAAGAAAAAGAACATACCAGCAAATAAATTGCGTCTTATAGATAATATCTGATGAGACATAAATTGAGAGCAACTATATAAATCATTGCAGGATATATTGGGTTCTGATGTTGAGGCTTCTAAGTTCCTTAGCTGAGAATGATTTGTGTGAATACGCTATGTAAGCTGAGATGGAAGATGTGCCGTAATATTTGACACAAAGGATACTAAGATAGTAGACAATTACAGCCGAATGCTTCAGACAGAAGAATATATGAAACAGCTTGATACGACGGCAGATGCCGCAAAAAAGGTTGAATTATTTAAACATTCAATGTTGGCTGAGTGAGTAAAAACAATGGAAGACTTAGCAAATAAATATGGTTTCACAATTGATTGGATAAAAAACGCAGATATAGAAGAGTGAGTTAAAGCTATATGAGCATATGGTAATGGAGTTATATATTTAGCCGATATGGTAACAAAAGGAACATTACCGCACGAAATATTTCATGGAGCGTTTAAAATGCGAAACCCAGAATGAAAAGCTGACTTTCTGAAAAGATGAGTTGAATTATTCTGAATAAAATGAGAGATTAGACAGTGAATTGAATTTAGTGCAGAAGATGTGTTTGAAGAAATGTTAGCCGATGAATTTGGATATTGGTCTAGAACTTGAGACTTTACGAGACAGTTCCGTGAATTAATTTGACGTACGCCCCTTGACAATAAGGCAAAAAAATATTGGACAGGCAAAATGAAGAGCCGAACGGAGGAATTAAAAAAGCTGTTTGAAGACTTTAATAAGTGGCTTTGACTTACTAGGGATTATTGAGAAGAAGTGAGAGTTTTGTTTAATGATATAATTAATTGTAAATATTTATCAAACGATTGAAAGCCAATCAATGCTGCTAAATCGTTGGTTGATTATAATGATTGACTAAATGAAGCTGCTATTAATTATTTCTGAAAGATGCTTTGATACTCCACAGATGTAATTGATGACGAATATATGAAGAGCATACAAACAAAACTGTCTGATATGCTATGAATGGATATAAATACATTTGACCAATTCCCAGATAAGGCTGAGTTATATATGAGAATAGACAAACAACTTTCATTAGAAAAGATGACAAGCTGAAGGTATGATAGAGAAATGGTTGATATAAAAGATATAAGAAATTGAATTAGAAATATGTCAGATGAAGACCTTGCCAAAGAAATAAATGACACGTTATGAAATTTAGTTAAGTGATGAACTATAGTTTGAAATGAAAATATAGCTTTAATTAGAGAGGCGTGGTATAATTATAATATAGCACAAGATATGCCACAGCTATTGGCTGCTGAATGAAAGATTATATCGTTGGTTAAGTGAATTGAGCCTCCTAAATTAGATATGGAACAATTAAAAAATGTGGTTAGAAACAAAGAAGACGCTGCCAAAATATATAAAGACATGTTCTTTCCAGAGCAGGAAGTAAGTAATGAGAATTTAGCACTATTCATTAGACAAATCAACTGAGATATATTTGATTGACTATCTATTCAATTTACAGAAAACTTAGTTAAGGCATGATATGATTTACCATTAGTAAATACAAGGCAATTTGTTTATGACTATTTAGCTGGAAAAGTTGATTTGAATAGTGACTTTTGTCAGGCATTCTTCTATAAGAATGATATAGCTCCAACAACAAGTAACTTAGATGCTATCATAGACACTATGATGCCAAAAGAGTTTAAGTTTAATTTTGAAACATTTGAAGGCAAATTGGCTGATGATAGTATAGTATGAACTGTATCAAGAGTAGTAAAGAATGATAATGTATTTTTGCCAGACACATATTCTGCTTTAGCTGCGATTGAGGATGCGTGAAAATGAATAATCTTGTGAAATAAAGAATATGACGTGTTGAAGAAGATGATAGACAAATATGTTGATGCGATGAAAAAATGATTGCGTAATAAAGACTTTAAGTTTCTTGATGCACAGAAACTAAAACAAGACTTTAGTTATGCTATGGATACATTTGAGCAAGATATTATAATGCCTAGGTATTGAAAATTTTTCACTCCACAGGAAAGACAATGAATATTATGAGTTAAATATACCGCTCCTATCTGAGTATGATGACAAAAGGATATAAGGGCTGTTGAGGATATGTTGGACAACTGGAGAAATAGAATGTTGTGATGGGATGAAAAGCTAGAAGATTGAAGTGTAGTTCACCATGAATGAGCATACAAATCTATAATGAATAATGTTGCTAGGGAAAATGATGTTAATGCAGCCATAGCTGAATGATACGATGAAACTATAGTTCCAGAAGAACTTAAGAAGAGAGTAGAAAATAGAAGAAACCAATTAATAGAGAGATGAGCGACGATTAAAGAAGTTAATTGAGAATATATTGTATATGATGTTAAGGAAAAGTTACGGGAAACCATAAATAATCTTCCTAGCAATATACAATGAGTTGCGTGACTTTATGCTCTTGGTAAACAATGAATTGATGAACTTTCAAATAAACAGGCATATACTATACTTAGATATTTAGAGGCTGCGAAGGCATTGTCTGCTACATCTAATTATGCTACACAGCTTATGTATAAGCAAATGCCACAGTTAGCACAATACTCATTTTTTGAGAACTATGCTATTGATGCTATGACATGATTACCAAAAGTTATGTCAACGAACGCATTAATGTCTGACACATTCTTCAAGACATTAGACGAGGTGTCAAATGCTATAGATATAGATATTAAGAAAGATATATTTGAAGATGTTAAAAGATGATTTAAAAAGAACCATTATATACCGCCTCATTCTGAGTGAAAAATAGTTGGTTTGGATAAGATTGTTGATGATGCGATTGCTATACAAATTGATGAATTAGATAGATTAAATATATTTTCACCAGCTGATAAAGCAATAGCAAAACAAAAAATGAAAAACATATATACAAATATGTTTATTCCTTATACATATCTTAGAGATATACCTAATTGATGAGTGTTAAAAAACTGAGAGGCGTTGTTTGATGTAAAGAAGAAGGTAGAAGACACAATTAAGCAATCGTACGAACAGGCAGTAAAAGACTTAGATGCTGCTTGAGCTACAGATTGAGACAGAATACAACAGATGATTACAATTAAGTTAGATGATGGTACGTCTTATAGTTTGTGAGACTTATGAAAGAGAAGTATAGATGACTGGAAAAAAACAATATTTGATGATGAAAGTATTGTTGTTAAGTCTGCTGATGATGTTGATGTAGAGCTTACGGCGAATGAAAGCTTCTTGCGTAGTGATGATACTAAAGACCGTAAGTTAAAGAGAAAAGAAGAGCTGATAAGAAAAAATATAGATAACCAATATTTGGCAACTCTTAAGACAATACAAAACGAATGACAGGTTATAACAAACGCAGAAAGAGATATGATGGTATCATTTATGCATGACGTTAGAACTGACCTTAGAAAGTATAGCTTAACAAACAAAATGGTTGATGCGATAGATAGTGTTAGCTGAATGTGAGAGGAGGTTGCTAGATGATTAAAATGATATGTTATCTGACTTTGATGAATGTGGTCATTTTGAAAACGGTTCCAGAAATGAATTTGGGAAAGATATGCTTTAGTTAGAGAGGCATATAGCTGATATTATAATATGTCTTTAGAACAGCTTGGTAGAGTAAAGCTTGATAATCTAACTCCTGCTGAGCGTGTAGCTTGGGATACTGCAAGGTACTTCAAGAATTTAGAGCGTCAGCTTGGTAGTGCAGATTGAATAAAATGAGTTACTACTAGCAATGAAATAAATAAGGCATTCTATCATATTGGTGAAGTGTTTATGAACCTATGAAGAGAGTGAGCATGAGAAGTTGGTGGAATTAGATGATTGTTCTGAATGCTATCTTGAATAGAACAGAACCAAGTATTAAAGTTCTTTAAGTTTGCTAATCCAAATCAAGCTTCGTACGTTAAACAATTTGTTGTGAAGACAGACAGAATGAAAGCTCTAGATTGGGCTTGAGGATATAGAGATTATGTTAATGACGTTAGTTGAATAGATAGGGCTACATTTAATCAAATTTTCTGAACTGAATTTGAAGATAAACAATTTAAGAGAGTGTTGCAGTGATTAACTTGATTTACTTTATCTTGATGATGACTTGCTAGGGTATTTAATAGAATATTAGACGCAACAAACCAGAGCCGAATGGCATTCAGAATGTTAATGTCTTATCCTGGACAGCTGTTGACTATTCCACAACAGTGAGTAAGTTACTTCTTAAAACAAATATGATATGAGAAGGCTTTATGAATAGAAGATATGGCAAGGATAGATGATATTAGGGAAAGTTTTTGAATATTGGACTGAGCTTATAATGAGCTTAGTATTAGAAACCTACTTACATTTAATCCAGATAGCTTAGATAAGAGCGCATTCTATAATAGATATTGAATACCTGGAAAGAGAGATTTATATTGGAACACATGAATAAGCACAGCGGATGATTATATAACAATGTATGCTAAGGTTGATAAAAAATACTCTAAGCCATGATGGATACAACAGGCGGTTAAATGGTTTGACCCTTATAAAGACAATGCAAACAATTTTATAGATTGAATATTCGCTAGAAACTTTAAGAATATATCGTTTATAAAATGATTAAAAGATAATAGCGTTATGAAGTTTAGCTCTGCCGAAGACTTTCTTGATTTTATGAATGACGCTACGGTTAGTGCAGAGCTTAAGTCTAAATTAATAGATGCGGTTGCTGCTTCTTCTTCAAGAAACTTTAGAAACATTCTTTGATTAGGATTTGGTTGATTAGATAGACCAGTAGCTTGAAGATGATGGGCTAACTGTCTATACTGATTAATGCAGATGTTCAACTTTAGATGAAGTTGGTGACAAAATATATTTAAACAAACTGGAGATAACATCTACAAAATGTTTAGATTTGGTTCTTGAATGATAAATCCTAGACTAAGTAGAGAGGCAAAGGAAGAATTAGTACAATATATATGAAATAGTCCAGAGTTTGTTAACTTTGTTACAGCTATGGCACAAGACCTTAAATGGGCCTGGAAGCTTCAAAGATACCAAGACAATGGTAGATGGCCAGACCCAGAGACAGATTGATGGCATTACTTTATGGACTACCTATCTTATATGAGAGAAACAATGAATATGGTTTCTCAGCGGTATCAAGGTATTCAATCGTTCTGACCAATAAGACCAATATCTGAGATGATGAGTAGTTCATTACAATCGCAAATGGACCCAACCGTATATCAAGATACTTACTGAGTATGAGCATTCTTTAATGCTCTAGGTAAAAACTTTGGTAGACAGCGGAAACCTGTTAACTGGTTGGTTGAAATGGCGTGAGCAGCTGAAGCTGGAGGATGGTCTAACGTTGAGGCATATATAGATAAACAGTTCTTTAATCTATCGTTCTGAAGCTTGAGATATATGGTTAATGATGATGAAAATGC
>JAGCBE010000442.1 GCA_017652345.1 Methanobrevibacter sp. | reverse complement strand
CCTGTTGGTAAACCTGAATTAGGGGATTACAGACAAGGATACACTGTAAAAAGGAACAAGAAAGGTACCTTTGTAGATATAGGTATGGATAAGTTAGCGTTTTGCAAAGAGCAACTTACAGTGAATAAGATATTTTCATTCAAAATCACTAAGTTTGCTAAAGAGGTAATAGTCACACCTGATGAACCAGATGACATTTACTGGGGATTTAAGACATTATCTACAAATAAAGGTCTTAAAAATAGCTTAAAATTAGTTAATCCCGACTTTGTGGTGGAAACTACAAAGTATGCAGATACAATCGATACTATTTTTGACGAATTGAAAACTAAGGTGGAAAGTTCAAATCATATAGCTATCGTGTTCGGAGGACCATATTCTTCTATTTCAGAAAATGTGGAAAGTTCCAAGTGGGAAACTATAAAGTTAAATACAATTCCAAATCAAGGAACCGAGACCGTAAGAACTGAAGAAGCTGTAATTTCAACTTTAGCTATTTTCAATATACTTTAAGTTAATAGTTCATTATTAACTTCCGCATTTACGTAGCGTTAATACGTAATATTATAAATACATTAAAAAAACATATAGATCGAAGCTTTAGCTATTGTCAGCTTTAGCTTTCAAGGATTTGCTTTATAATTAGACACTATAAAGTTTGCTCCATAACGGAGATATTCCATAAAGACATGGGATAAATTATGAAGTCTAGACAGCTTTATAATAAATCTTTGAGAAGTACATAAACAAGTTTGAGCTTGTTTTTCACGTTTATCTAGCTTTATTTAGCTTATATGCTGTTTAATTTTTGCCTCTACAGTCTTAATCTAGATATTTTTATTTAAAGGTAGACTGTATGCCCTATCTAGATATGATTTAGGAGACTGTATGCTAAATTATTAACTATAAACTGAATAATCAAGTTTAAACAGTGTAGAATTTTAGCGATTTGACTAAAAGAGCAAATATAGCTATTTATTCTGAGATTTTATTGATTAAGAATTTAATTTAAGATTAGACACCTTAATGCGAATGATTGAATCAATGAATCAAATTTTGTAAAAGAATCTATTTTAATAGATTAATAGAAATTAAAATATTTTAATAGATTAGACTGATTAATTATAGGAAAATTATAAGAAACGGAGGAAAAAAATGGTAAGACATCACCAACCAAGAAAAGGTTCTGTGGCATTTAGCCCTCGTAAGAGAGTAGCTAAAGAAACTCCAAGAATCAAAGCTTGGCCAAGTAATGAAGAACCAAAACTTTTAGGTCTTGCAGGTTACAAAGCAGGTATGACTCATGCTATGGTTGTAGACACTGATAAGAACTCTCCATCCAACGGTATGACTGTTTTCACTCCTGTAACTGTTTTGGAAGTACCACCCCTTGTAATTATGGGGATAAGATCATACGAAAAAACTGCTCATGGACTTAAAGCTATCACCGAAGTTATTGCAGATAATTTGGATGAAGAGCTCTCTAGGAAAATCACTCTTCCTAAAGACTATGATAAATCTGAAGCTATTGCAAAAATACAAGACGCTTTAGACAAAACTGAAGAAGTTAGAGTTTTAGTGCACACTAACCCTAAGATGGCTAGCGTACCTAAGAAAAAACCTGAAATCTTTGAATGTGCATTAGGTGGAAATTCCGCTGAAGAAAAATTAAACTATGCACTTGATTTATTAGGTGAAGAAGTAAGAGCAAGCGATATCTTTAATGAAGGACAATATGTCGACGCTATTGCAACCACTAAAGGAAAAGGTGTCCAAGGGGTTGTAAAAAGATGGAATATTAGAATTCAATACGGTAAAGCTATGAGAAGTGGAAAAGGAAGACACGTAGGTTCCATTGGTCCTTGGTCTCCTGAAAGAACTATGTGGACTGTTGCACAAGCAGGTCAAATGGGATACCACAAAAGAACTGAATT
>JAGCBE010000441.1 GCA_017652345.1 Methanobrevibacter sp. | reverse complement strand
TTTGAGTCCTTTAAAACAGGTTTTGAAGAAATGTCAAATCCATAGGTTTGTAAGAATCCTTCACTATGTTTATCTTGATTAATTTCCTTTTTGGCTCTTTTTTCCTTTCTTTTAGCTCTTTTATCCTGTTTTGATTTTAATCTTTTATTGTCTTTAGAGCTATTTTCCTCATTATTCTGATTATTGTCATTTTCCAAATTAGGGTTTGTTTCAATTAGTATTCCATCCCCCTTTTCTGGAATGTGAATGAGATTATCCTTAAGTAAAATATGGATTTCTTCAGTTTGTGGGTTGTATCTGTGAATCTTTCCAATGTATAATCCTTGATGTCCTGGTTTTTTCCTGTTCATGATCATAGGATTGTTTTTAGGAATGAGATGTCCTGTTGTGAACTCTCTGTTGAAGACCAATTCAAGCTCTTCAAGGGATTCAAGGTTTTGCAGTTTCTGTTCTTGTTTCAGTTTTGCAATGTTTTCCTTTTCCTGTGCCTTTTTCAAGTCAGTGCTTCTTCCTTTCTTGCCTTTGCTCTTTCTTTCCAATTCCTTGATGTTTCTGTTTAAAGCTTGGCTTGTCTTGTCATATCTTAACTTATTGAGTCTTTTTCTATAGTTTTTGACAACAGTTGCAACATAATCATTGCTTCTCATTCTGCCTTCAATCTTTATGCTGTCAACTTCAAGACCCACTATTTCATCAAGATGTTCAAACAATGACAGGTCTCTTGGTGATAAAAGATAATCCCCTTCATTTTTAGGGTTGATCTTTTTGCTTTTATTGATGTTCAATTCATACTTTTCCCTGCAAGGTTGAGCGCATGTTCCTCTGTTTCCGCTTCTTCCTCCTTGCATTGAAGATAATAAGCAATGACCTGAATAGCTGTAGCATAATGCCCCATGGGCAAAAATCTCTATTTCAATTCCAAGTGAATGTGCATAGTCAATGATTTCCTTCAATTCGTTCATTTCAGTTTCTCTTGGAAGAACAACTCTTTTTATATTATGTTCTGATGCCCATTTGATCCCTTCAATGTTGTGGAGGTTCATTTGGGTTGAAGCATGTATTGTAAGCTTTGGGATGTTTTCATTGATGATTTTTACAAGACCAACATCCTGAATAAGCACTGCATCAACACCCATTTTGTATAATTCAAGAAGGTAATTTGCTACCTTTTCCAATTCCCCTTCCTTGATTAGGATATTGACTGTTACATAAACCTTTACATTATGCAAATGAGCATATTTCACTGCTTCTCTTATTTCCGGTACTGTGAAGTTTTCTGCAAATTTCCTTGCTCCGAAGTTCTCTCCAGAGAGATAAATGGAATTTGCACCAGACAATATTGCCAGCTTCAAATGCTCTGCAGATCCTACAGGTGCCAGTAATTCGGGTAATTTCATTGTTTTTCCTCGTAATAAATATGATTAACTATCTATTGAATTTGCCTTAACATGATTTTTCATGTATCCTTCCATTAATGAAGTTTCCTTTATTCAATCTTGATAATGTGATGTTCTTTATCTGTTCTTTAAGTAAGTTTAAGTCGTAAGTGTTATCCTCTTTCAATGCCTGTGAGTAAAGTGAGACAATTGTGGAGCTGTATTGAGGGGAGGAGAATCTGCAATCTATAATGCAGGAGTTCACTCCAGTGTCCTTGATTAGTTCCACTTCATCAATTAGGCATAAGCAGTCCTTGTTGATGAAATGGCTGTGCATATTGTAATCGAATACAACCTTATATTTGAATTTCTTACGTTTTTGGTCTTCAAGGATTGCATAATCTGAAGAATCCTTGACTATGAAGTCCTTTCCATCATTAAGGTTTGAAAAGTCATCCTTACTGCTCATGACTTCAAGGTTTCCTTGAATGATGATGTTTA
>JAGCBE010000440.1 GCA_017652345.1 Methanobrevibacter sp. | reverse complement strand
GAAAGGATCTTCAACATAGAACATATGATAAGAATCAATCAAGTCTTTTACATAGTCAACTTGGTCTCCGCTATCTCTTTTAAGACCGTCTTGACCATAGACATACTTGCCTTCTTCCTCACTCCAGAATTCAGATGAAGCCATATCCAAACCAGGCTTTATGATAAAGCCAAGCTCATCACCAACCTCTTCACAAGCTTGAGCTTGAATCTCTAATGCTTGATCGTTTGTGATGTTTGGAATCCATCCTCCTTCATCACCTTTACCACCGGTAAATCCAGGGTCTTTCTTGCTGATGAGTTCCCTTAATCTCTTATGCACTTCAACATTTGCGAAAACCGCTTCTGTTATGTCATTTGCTCCAACAGGAACAACAAGGAACTCCTGAATATCAGGTGCATTAGGACCTGCATGAGCACCGCCGTTCATCATATTTCCTAATGGATAAGGTATTTCCTTAATGAAATTTCCGCCAAGGAAATTGTAAAGAGGCAAGTTATAGCTCATTGCTGCCGCTTTAGCTGCAGCCATGGAAACAGCTACAGTAGTGTTTCCGCCTATTGCAGATAGATTATCGATTCCATCGATTTCCTTAAGAATCTCATCGATGTCTTCGATATCTTCAGCAGCCATTCCAATGAGTTCAGAGGAAATTAAATCTTCAACCTCAGTGATTACCTGACTAACTCCTCCTTCAGGGAAAGAAACAACTTCTCTGGAACCAGTGCTTGCACCGCTTGGTGCAGCTGCTCTTCCAAATCCGTTCCAAGTAATTATGTCCACTTCAACAGTAGGGTTTCCTCTACTGTCCAATATCTTTCTAACACGAACATCTTCGATTACACTATCCAAAATAACACCTCATAAGGGTTTAAAGAATAATTGAAATTAATATTATAAATAAAATTTAACTATCCTTTAAATTTCAGATAATTAAATATGCAATCCCAGTTCCTTTATAACTAAAGCAGACCAATGCATAAACCTAATATTGACTGTAAAGTTGATATTAACCATGATTATCAATAATCAATAATTCATTATCAAATCAATCAATAATTAATTTACCAATGAGATTCAAAAGAATCCTTTTTCAATTCGTCTTACCATAAAATCTATAATGGATTTGAAATCATAAAAAAACTAGAAGGTTGATTTATAGATTGCATATGATATTCTTAATTTAAAGAAATAAATAAATTTAAATAAATTATATGATTTAAAATCTAAATTAAATAATTTTAATAATTTATTTATAATATTATTAAGTAATTTATCACTTAAATACTTAATCATAAATTATATAAAATTCTTTTTGAATAAAAAGAAATTTATACTGATTTTAAATTCTTTTTTAAAAATAAAAAAGAATAGATAAAAGAATAAATGATTTATTCTTTGTGTCTAACGTTTAAAGGCAAAATGCCTAATTCAAGTTCTTTAGTAGCTATATCAATAGGATCAAGAGATTTGGAACTTTTAAGGAACTTATCGATTTCCTTGTGTTTCATAGGCTTTGCACCCATGGAAAGTTGAATAGCTCTTGCACCTAAAACTCTAGCCTTTTCGAATCTTGTTAATTTTTTTGTATTGTCTTTATTTGCAGCCATTATTTAACTCCTAATTATTAAACAATAATCAATTGTATAAACTATTAATAGCTAATTAATTCCCAAATTGATAAAAATAATCATAAGCCTAAAATAAAAAATAAAAAAGGATAAAGATTATTCCCAAGTTTCAACATGAGAAATTAACATTCTTCTACAACAATATCTTGTAATACCCATATCATCCAAAATATCTTTTGACTCTTCACCATCAGCTAATCTGCGGTTGTATTCATCAAAATATGCAGAAACGGGTTTTCCACAACTTATACATCGTATAGGTATCATATAATCATCATTTCCTTTTTATATAAAACTTATTTCATAATTAAAGAATATGAAATAATCAAATTAAATTTTACAACTTTTTCCAATCCTAAATGAAAAATTAAAAAGATTAGAAAATACTTACAGAAATTTTATAAATTTTACAATCCCAAAAATGGAAAAGTAAAATTTATGTATAAATGAAATTATCTGTAACTTTTTTGTTTACGAGCTCTAGCTCCAGGACCACCGTATTTCTTAGGTTCAGAACGTCTTGGGTCACCTACTAACATGGTTCTGTCATATTGAGTGTAAATCTCTTTTAAGTCCATGTCTTGAGTCCATTGAACTAAACCTTTTGCAATTACCATACGTGCAGCTTCAGCTTGGCCCATAACTCCTCCACCATTAACTCTGATGGAAATGTCTACTTGATCAGCTACATCTCCAGCTAATTCTAATGGTTCGGTTAATTTTAAACGTGCAAGTTCTGGAGAATAAAGTTCTAAAGGAACTTTATTGATTCTTACTTTACCAGTACCTTCTCTTACGGTACCTCTTGCAATAGCTGTTTTACGCTTACCGCTTGTATGAACAACTTTCATATCAATTACTCCATTATTTAATATAATTCGTATAATAATCCTCAATTAGAACAAATCAAACTTCACTAAATCTATTCGAATTTAGCTCCTAAAAGTTTAGAGATTTCTCCTAATTCCATTCCTTTTTTAATGTCGTTATATTCAGCTTCAGGCATGGTTAAAAGTTCAGCATCAGCATACTCTTCAGGTACACCTACAAATGCTTTGAATCCTTTGAAAGCAGTTTTACCTTTTGCTTTTTTCATAGGTAACATACCTCTTACGGTTCTTCTGAATATATCTTCTGGTCTTCTTGGGTATTT